>JAFYZE010000302.1 GCA_017548805.1 Bacteroidales bacterium | reverse complement strand
CTTCCTGGACCTCCAGCCTTTCAGCAACCTCAACCGCCGCATAGCCGCCGTCAACCAGGCCGAGATCCACGAAGTGTCGCTGATGCCGTATCTCGGCGTGTTCAAGGGGCTTGCATGCAAGTCGCTTGGAGATGTGAGCAATATCATAAAGGGGTATTCCGAAGGAGCTTACCAGATAGCCTGCTACCAGATCGGGCTCACCGACCTGGACATCATATCCTCCTCCATAGGGCCGCAGGACCTGTGCATCGCATACATCCTCAAGAACGGAGGAGGCTCTCTCGGCATCAAATATCTGCTCGACGAGCTCAACGGAGCCTCCGAGAGCAATGCCATGATGGCGGATATGCTCGTGGAACAGGCCCGCAACCTTTCTTTTATGAACCAATAAGCCATGGCTAACAATCCCTTGAATACCGAACTGCTCGACCGCGCCATCATTTTCGCGGTCAAGGCCCACGCCGGGACGGAGCGCCGCGGCAAGGGATTCCCGTACATCGTGCATCCGATGGAGGCAATGGAGATTGTGGCCACCATGACCAACGACCAGGAGCTCCTTGCCGCAGCGGCGCTGCACGACACCGTGGAGGACACCGACGTGACGGTGGAGCAGCTGAGGGCCGAATTCGGGGACCGCGTTGCGGACATAGTCGCTTTCGAGAGCGACTCCATGCAGGAGGGAGTGAGCGAAGAGGAAAGCTGGCGCTCGCGCAAACAGGCTGGCATAGAGCGCCTGTCGCGGGCCACGCGCGACGAGAAGATCGTCGCCCTGGGCGACAAGCTCTCCAACATGCGCGCCATCGCCCGCGACTATGCCGAGAAGGGCGATGCCTTCTGGAACATATTCCACGCCAAGGACCCGAAGGAGCATGCGTGGCGCTACAGGGCTCTTGCCGACTCCATGCGCGAGCTGGAGGGCACCGCGGCATTCACGGAGTTTGAAAGTCTCATTGAAAAGGTATTCGGAAAATGATGGATCAGGAAGCGATGAAAATATCCCTCGAGGACTACATCCTCTCCGGCGGAGGCGCCAACGGAGAGAGTTTCGACCATCGCACCGACCCGTCGGTGATGCTCAAGCTCTACTTCCCGGGCAAAGCGAGGCAGCCACTCGACGAGATGCGTCTCGCCCGCAAGGTTTATGACCTCGGCATACCCACTCCCGAGCCCGGCGAGTACGTTGTCACCGAGGACGGCCGGTACGGCATCCGTTTCCGCCGTATTATCGGCAAAAAATCCTTCTCCAGGGCTACCGCAGACAATCCCGAAAAGGTGGAGGAGTATGCCACCATCTTCGCAAAGATGTGCCTGGACCTGCATGCCATACATGTGGACACCACGCAGTTCGAGAGCGTAAAGGAGAGGTATTTCCTCCTGCTGGAGGCCAATCCTTTCTTCACGGCGGAGGAGAAGGACCGCATCGGACGCTTCATCTCCGATGCGCCCGACACCGACACAGCCATACACGGAGACCTCCAGTTCAGCAACGCCATCTTCATCGGTGACAAGCGCTATTTCATCGACCTCGGAGACTTCTGCTATGGCTACAACCTCTTCGATGTCGGCATGGTGTATCTGTGCTGCAACCTCAGCGGCGAAGATTTCATCAAGGAGACCTTCCACATGCCGAAGGCGCTGGCAGGCAAGTTCTGGGAGCATTTCGCACATGCTTATTTCGGCAGCGACAGGCCGCTGAAAGATATAGAGGAGGAGATAATGCCATTTGCCGGCCTCAAGACACTTATAGTTGAACGCGACACCCGGTGCCCCATGCCGGAATTCCGCATAGCACTGAAATCAATATTATGAAGAAAAGGAAGAGATTCACATCTTCATTCGGCCGCAAATCCACATTGACGGGCTTCCTCATGATCGTGCTTGCCGCCTTGTTGCTGGAGGCAACCACGCTTCTCCAGAACTTTTTTGCCCAGAAAGGCCTCCAGGAAGAGGCCTCGATGCGGGCAAAAGGTCGCCTGGACCTGGTTGAGAGCGAGATCATGAACGTCATCAACCAGGCTGAGTCAGGAGTCCGCAACAATGTCTGGATCACTGAGTGGTGCCTGGATTTCCCCGATTCCATTCCGAGCGTCTGCCGGCTCATAGTCGAGGACAATCCCGTCATCGTCGGATCAACTGTAGCCCTCGTGCCAGGTTATTATCCCAAACGGCCTCTGTATGCCCCTTATACATACAGGGACGGAGCCCTTGGAGACAGCCTGATCACCCGCTCCCTGGCTACTGAAGAATACGACTACCCTTCGAAAGAATGGTTCATCAAGCCGATGGAGCTGGATGACGAGTACTGGTCCGAGCCGTATATCGATACCGGCGGCGGCGAAATCCTGATGACAACCTATTCCCTCCCCATCCACGATACTGACGGAAAGATCGCGGGCATCCTCACTGGCGACATCTCCCTCGACTGGCTGAACGACCTGGTCAGCAAAGTCAAGGTTTATCCCAATTCGCGGAGCATCATGCTGAGCCGCAAAGGCCTGTTCATGGTGAGCCCCAGGGAGAACATGGTGATGTCGACGACCGTGGGCGAGGTGGCCGGACAGCTACCGGACAGCCTGTCCTTCAAGGATTTGAACCGTGCGATGCTGAGCGGAGAACGCGGTGAGACGGAAGTAATAATCAGCGGGGAGAAAAACCGTGTCTATTACGGCCCCATCCAGCGCACCGGATGGTCGATGTGCATCATCATCCCGGAAGACGACATATACAAAAGCGTCAAGAAGAACGACGTCTACATCAAGCTTTTCCAGCTGCTCGGCCTCCTGCTGCTGTTCCTGATCCTCCGTGCGGTGTCCCGCAACCAGATGAAGTTCGTCGACATGAGCGAGAAGAAGGAGAAGATGGAGAGCGAGCTGAAGATCGCACACGGCATCCAGATGGCTATGCTCCCCAACATCTTCCCGCCGTTCCCTGAACGCAACGACATCGACATGTACGCGTTCCTCGAACCTGCCAAGGAGGTGGGAGGCGACCTTTACGATTTCTACATCCGCGATGACAAGCTGTATTTCTGCATAGGCGACGTGTCCGGCAAGGGCGTCCCGGCCGCTCTCGTGATGGCCGTGACGCGCAGCCAGTTCCGTACCGTCTCCGCGCAGGAGAGGAGCCCGATGCACATCGTCACGAAGATGAACAACAGTATGTCAGAGATGAACAGGGACATGATGTTCGTCACGTTCTTCTGCGGCATCCTCGACCTGATGACAGGCAATCTCCGCTACTGCAACGCCGGTCACAACAGCCCTGTACTCATAGGTGACGACGTGACCCAGCTGCCCGTCGTCCCGAACCTTCCGCTCGGCATCGCTCCCGGCTTCTCCTACAAGGAGCAGGAGATCGACCTCAAATACGGACAGGCCATCTTCCTTTATACCGACGGTGTCACCGAAGCGGAAAACTCCGGCCACCGCATGTACGGCATCGACCGCCTGCTAGCTGCGCTTGGCAAGGGCAGCGGCGATGCGAAAGAGGACCTCGAAGCGCTCAAGAAGGACATTTCCTCGTTCGTCAACCATGCGCGACAGAGTGACGATTTGACTACCATGCTGATCAGATATATGAACGAAAATAATCCAGATACCATGGAACGACACCTGATACTGCACAACAACATCCAGCAGATTCCACAGCTGGCAAGCTTCATCGAGGCGATAGCCCAGGACAGACACCTGGACCAGAGCCTTGCGATGTCCCTCAACCTTGCCCTGGAGGAGGCGGTGACGAACGTTATCATGTATGCCTATCCTCCCGGCTCCGACGGACTCGTAGACATCGAGGCCATCATCCGCAAGGACTCCATAGACTTCCTTGTCATCGACAGCGGAAGGCCCTTTGACCCTACAGGGGTTCCAGAAGTCAATGTCGACGCCTCCCTCGAAGAAAGGAAGGTCGGAGGACTAGGCATCTTCCTTGTAAGGAACATCATGGACACCGTGTGCTATGAGCGCAAGGAAGGAAAGAATTTATTGAAAATGACCAAGAAAATCTAAAGGATATGAATATCGAGATCAACAAACTAGATGATGTGACGACCGTGAAGATGATCGGCCGTCTGGACACCGCCGCGGCCCAGGAGGCCACGAAAGATATCGAGGCCATCGAAGCAGAAGCCGCCGGGACCATCGTCCTTGACTGCTCGGAGATGACATACATCTCCAGTTCCGGACTCCGCATCTTCCTCACTTTGCGCAAGGCAGCGGCCAACAAGGGAGGGAAGGTCATCGTCAAGAGCATCTCCAACGACATCCGCCAGGTATTCATGATGACCGGTTTCCTTAACCTGTTCGAAATCGAAGACTGATGCTGCCCCTTTCGATCTTCTCCGTCAACCTGCTGTCCGACAACCTGCTCCTCCTTGCGTCGATCCTGGTGTTCTTCGCCATCCTGATCACCAAGGTCGGGGCACGCTTCGGAGCGCCCTCCCTCCTTTTGTTCCTTCTTCTGGGAATGCTTGTAGGAGCCGACGGAGTGGGACTGGAGTTCGATGACTACGAGGTGGCCGAGTCCATCGGCCATTTCGCGATGACCATCATCCTGTTCACGGGCGGACTGGAGACATCGATGCGCGAGACCAAGCCCGTGATGAAGCAGGGCATACTGCTCTCCACCCTCGGAGTCCTGCTGACCTCGGCGCTGACGGCATCGTTCATCTATCTGGTCGCAGGGAGATGGATAGGCCCGCTAGGAGCCTCGTTCCTGGGCTGTTTCCTGCTTTCGGCTGTGATGGCCTCGACCGACTCAGCCTCGGTTTTCTCCGTTTTGCGCGGCAAGCGCATGCACCTGAGGGAAAACCTCAGCCCGATGCTTGAGCTGGAATCCGGAAGCAACGACCCCATGGCTTACGTCCTCACGATCATCCTCGTGCAGGTCCTTTCCTCCACCAAGCATACGGGAACCTGGGCGATGATCGGTACCGGAGTCGGAGTGCTGCTGCTGCAGATCGTGATAGGATTCCTCATCGGAGTCGCCGTGGGCTATGGGGCGAAACTGGTGCTTGAAAAGATCTCCCTCCCCAGTAACGCCCTGTACTCGGTGATGATACTGAGCATAGGATTCTTCGCCAACGGCATAGCTTCCGTCCTGCACGGCAACGGCCTCCTGTCGCTGTATGTCGCGGCCATCATCATCGGCAACAACGTGGACATCCCCATGAAAAGGGACGTCCTGAAATTCTTCGACGGCATGACATGGCTGATGCAGCTGCTCATGTTCCTCATGCTGGGCCTGCTGGCCAGGCCTTCGCAGTTCTCGACCATCATGTGGCCAGCACTGTTGATTGGACTCTTCATGATGTTCGTCGCCAGGCCCCTCAGCGTGTTCGCATGCCTGGCTCCCTTCAAGGGCCTGTCATTCAAGGCAAAGGCTTTCGCCTCATGGGTGGGGCTCAAGGGCGCCGGTCCCATCCTCTTCGCCCTGTGCCCGGTTGTGGCCGGCCTGGACGGATCGACGGAAATTTTCAATATCGTCTTCTTCATATCACTGTTGTCACTTGTCCTCCAGGGAATGACACTTTCGCCTTCCGCCAGATGGCTCGGGCTCAGTTATGACTCCGATCCGGAAGTGGAGACTTTCGGCATGGAGATTCCGGAGGAGATGGGCATGCTGCGCGACCATACCGTTACCGCGGATGACTTAGAGAACGGCGAGACGCTGCGCGACCTGCACCTGCCGCACGGCATCCGGGTAATGATGGTCAAGCGCGACGGGCGGTTCCTTGTACCGCACGGCAGCATGCCGCTGCAGGAGGGCGACCATCTCGTCATCATCATGGGAGATACCGATGACTAGATTCCACCTTATCATTACGGCTGCGCTCTGCGCGGCCGTCTTTGCCGGGTGCTCGACGGCACCGAAGGCGGATTTTTCCGGCCAGTGGGCGGAAAAGTCCGCCGAGCGCATCGTCGCGGTGTTCGCGCCTGACGGGGCCGGCGGGTACCGGGTCCAGGCCGGATGGCGCGAGACGGGTCTTGCGCAGTACGAGGCCTGGGACATGACCGCCGCCGGCAAGGGCGGCAGGCTCGCTTACAGCGACGGCCGCCTCGCCCGCCTCAGTTTTGAGCGCGAAGGCGATACCGAATACGTCGAAGACGTCGTTTACTCTGACGGCTCCGGCTCTTTCCGCATCAACCACGCTGGGGAGCTGGAATGGACAGACAACTCTGACGGCTCCAAGACGACATTCATCCGCACGGACCTGAACGGGGACGATGCCGCTATCATCGCTCCCGAACTCTACCCCCGCGTACTGAAACTCTGCCGCTACATCCCCGACCACAGCCTGCTCTCCGAAGCAGCCGGATACATGACTGCCGACTTCTTCAAGGCCCTTTCCGATGCATTTGATAAACCCGATGCTGACGACGGGACCATCGACGACAAGGAATGGCTCTACATGCTCGTGACCGGCAACGGCGGGTCTCTCCCCTACTGGTCCGTAGAGTCCGTCCACCGCTCCGACCGGGATCACGCCACGGCCGTAGTAGGCGTCCGCGACATCTGGGAAAAGGGCGACGAGCCTTCCGGCGAACTCCGCATCCACAGTATGGACCTGGTCCGTGAGGACGGACGTTGGCTCATTTCCGATTTCGACTCCGCCAAGAAGGCCAGTCTCGACCTCCTCCGCTGATTTCTGCTATCCTTCTTTTTTCCCCGGCCGCCATTGACAGGCCGGTTTTTTGGCATTGTTTTTTCATGATAGAAATGCCTATCTTTGCAGGCTTATAAAACGCACTTAAAATGAAAAAAATCTTTATTCTTCTGGCCGCACTCTGCCTCGGCATTGCGGCAAAAGCACAGGACAATCCCCTGGAAGTAAAACAGTTCGAACTTTCCAACGGCATGCAGGTCTGGGTCAACCGTGACAGCTCGCAGCCTATCGTATACGGAGCCGTCGTGGTCAAGGCCGGCGGCAAGGACTGCCCGGACACGGGTCTCGCCCACTATCTGGAGCATCTGCTCTTCAAGGGTACCGAGGAGATCGGAACCGTGGATTATGAGGCGGAAAAAGTATGGCTTGACTCCATCGCCATCTGCTATGACAAACTCTCTACACTGACAGACAACGCAGAGCGCAATGCCGTCCAGAAAGAGATCAACCGCCTGAGCAAGAAGGCCGCTGACTACGCCATCCCCAACGAGTTCACGCGCCTGATCGCCCGCTTCGGCGGCACCGGCCTCAACGCAGGCACATCCTACGATTATACTTATTACTACAATACTTTCTCCCCGCAGTATATCGAGCAGTGGGCCGAGCTTAACAGCCACCGTATGATCAGTCCGGTATTCCGCCTGTTCCAGGGAGAGCTGGAGACGGTGTACGAGGAGAAGAACCGCGGCGCCGACAACACCATCCAGGCTCCGCTCTTCGAGATGATCAAGGAGTTCAGCGGCAGCAATCCCTACTCCTACCAGGTCATCGGCAGCACGGAGAACCTCAAGAATCCCCGGCTGGGAGAGATGATGGACTTCTTCAACAAGTACTATGTCGGCTGCAACATGGGCCTGATACTCTCCGGAGACATCGACCCTGACGGGCTGGAGCCGCTGCTTGAGCGCACCTTCGGGCGCATCCGCCGCGGCGAGAAGCCCGAGAAGGCTCCCGTGGAAGTGGAGCCCCTCACCGGCATCCGCGAAGTGAAGATCAAGGCGGAGATCCCGCTCGTCAAGATATCCGTCTACGCCTTCAACGGCCCTACCGACAGCGAGGAGGACGCCCCGGCCCTCGAGCTGGCCACAGGCCTGCTCACAAACGGATTCGGTTCCGGCCTGATGGATTCCCTGGTCACGGCCCACAAGATGATGCTCGGCGGAGCCCAGCGCCTGCCGCTCTTCAACGAAATGGGTATCGTCGGCTTCGCCGTGATTCCCAACCTGCCCTTCGGTTCGCTGCCCAAGGCAGAGAAGCTCTGCTGGGAGCAGATCGACAAGGTAAAGCGCGGCGAATTCTCCGACAGCGAGGTCGATGCCCTCAAGCTGGAATCCGCAAAGAGTGCGCAGCAAGCCCTCGAGACTATAGCCGGACGCTCCGAGCAGATGGTCTCAGTGATGACCCAAGGACGCGGCTGGGACGAGTACCTCGCCCAGGTCGATGCCATCCGTTCCATCACGAGGGACGATATCATCCGCGTAGCGAACAAGTATTTCACCGACAAGTACATACGTTTCGAGAAAGTGATGGGCTCCTATCCCAAGGACAATGTCGCGAAGCCTGATATCGACCCGGTGGTGCCGAAGCACTCCGGCGAGAGCTCCGAGTACGCGAAGCGTCTCGAAGCGATGCCGGTGCGCGACGTGGCACCGCGCCTGGTCGACATTCAGCACGACGTGCAACGCCTCGATGTGACTCCGAATGTTCGGCTTTTCTATAAGGACAATCCCGTCAACGACCTCTTCAGCCTGACGATCCGCGTCGTGAGGGGCACCGCGGACAACCCTGTAGTCGAACACGTCGCGTCGTTCCTGAACACCGTCGGAACCGACTCCCTGTCTGTACAGCAGCTCAGCAAGACCTGGCAGGCCCTCGGCACCTCATTCGCCGTCAGCGCCGGAAACCACAGTTTCGATCTCATCATCAAGGGCTATGAAGATAAACTCGACGAGTCGCTGAAGCTCCTGCGGCATTTCATAGACCATGCTGTACCTGACAAGGACAGTTTCAAGGAAATGCTTACCGCAATCGACCTCAACAAGCGGACTTTTTTCACCGGAGGCACTTCCAATATAATGGACGCCATGACCGAGAAGGTGCTGTACGGTGACCAGTCCACCTACCTGAGACAGCTGGACAAGAAGGAACTCAAGGCTGTCGGAACGAAGGGGCTGATGGATACCTTCAACGACCTGATGGACCATG
>JAFYZE010000301.1 GCA_017548805.1 Bacteroidales bacterium | reverse complement strand
GTATGTCAGCGACATGCCCGAGTTCACTGAGATGTACCGCGAGCGCGTCCGCCGGATGGTCCTGCGCGACCGCAACCACGCTTGCGTGCTCTTCTGGAGCGCCGGCAACGAGAGCGGCGAGGGCAACAACATCACCGAAGTCGTGAAGGAAGGCAAGTCCTACGATCCCACCCGCTTCTGGATGTACGGCGGCAACGCCGCCAAGCATCCCGCCGAGGATATCGTAGGCCCCCGCTATCCTTCACCGATGGAGCTCGAGCTCGGCTACGGCCTCGATACCAAGGACCTGCGCCCGTCCTTCATGGATGAGTACCTGTCAGTCGCCGGAAACGGCGGCGGTGGCGTGGACGACTACTGGGATGTCATCTATGCGCATCCGAAGTCTATGGGCGGAGCCCTTTGGGACTTCGTCAGCGTCGGTCTCAACGAGCCGGTCCGCGCCCTCAAGGACAAGTCCGGCAACGGCGTTCCCGCGCATATCATGGGCAAGGCCAGGCTCGTCAAGGGCCCTTACGGCAATGCCATCGACCTGAACAAGCAGGACCAGTGGGTCCAGGTGTACAGGGCTGACGCCGTCGAAATCTCCGGCACCGGGCTCACCCTCACCCTCGACCTCCTGCCGAGGCACTACAACGCCAGCGGCGGATACCTCATTACCAAGGGCGAGAACCAGTTCGGCCTCAAGCAGCAGGGCACCGAGAACCTGTTGTTCTATATCGACAACGGCAGCAAGCAGACGCTGACAGCACCGCTCCCGGCCGACTGGGAGGGCAAGTGGCACAATGTCACAGCCACATACGACGGTGCCGCCATGCGCATCTTCATCGACGGTGCAGAGGCAGCATCCAAGCCTATGACCGGCTCCATCCGCAACCTCCCTCTCTCGCTCTGCATAGGCCGCAGCGAGGAGGCCCAGGGCCAGGATACCAACGTCTATATCTGCGACGCCCTCATCGACAATGCAGGAGTGTTCGCGGAGGCTGTTTCTCCTTCTTCCCTGGATCCTTCCAAGGCCGCTCTCTGGCTCGATTTCGAGGAGGAGACCAATGAAGGGACTTTCTGGACATATGGCATTGGCGCCAGGACCTACGGGTGTATCTGGCCCGACCGTACTCCCCAGCCCGAGATGTGGCAGCTCAAGAAGAGCACCCAGCCCTTGTCTTTCAAGCTCCTGAGCCCGGAGCAGGGGACCGTCGAGGTCTGGAACCGCAACCATTTCCTCAATGCTTCGTACTACAAGACTACCTGGACCCTGACCGCCGACAACGACGTCGTGGCATCCGGTGTGATGGACCTCGACGTGGCTCCTCTCAGCCTCAAGGTTGTCAAGATCCCGCTTGTACGTCCCCAGTCCGTTCCCGGCAAGGAATACAGACTCAATTTCAGCTCCGTGCTGGCGAAGGACGAGAAATGGGCCCCTGCTGGTCACGAAGTGTCCTGGGACCAGTTCGAGCTTTCTTCCTGGAACGTCCCGGCCGCACCTAAACCCGCTTCCGGCAAGAAGGTCCGGATGAGCAATGCCAACGGCCGTATCACCGCCGCTGGTGACGGATTCGAATACAGCTTCGACACCAGGTCCGGAGCCCTCGTCTCGATCAAGGTGGGCGGCAAGGAGATGATGACCGAGCCTCTCCATCTCAACCTCTGGCGCGCCCCCGTCGCCAATGAGATCGACGGATGGAACGGCCGTGGAGCCGGCAATGCCAGGGTATCCGGATACGGCTCGATAGGACATGCACAGATACTTGCTTCGCATTACTATTCGGCCGGACTGGACAAGGTCGCCTATATGCCGGTATCAGTGCAGGCGCGCGAGGCCGGTGACGACGTTGTCGTCGACGTGCGCGACCTCGCGCTGTTCGGTGCCGGCACCGGCAGGATGATGCAGCTCGACGCCTACATCAGCGGTCGCTCCTACGACGGATTCGACGAGACCTACAGCTGGAAGGTGTCCGGAGACGGCACCCTGACGTTGCTGCACAAGGCCAATCCCCAGGGACAGATGCCGCAGTGGCTGCCGCGTCTGGGTCTCACCCTGAGCCTTGACAAGTCCCTCCGCGAGGTCGAATGGTACGGACGCGGCCCCCAGGCCTCGTATCCCGACCGCAAGACCGGCTACAGGATAGGCATCTGGAAGTCCGACATGGACGGGATGTACGAGCCTTACCTGATCCCTCAGGATTACGGCCTCAGGACCGACAACCGCTGGGTTCGCCTGACCGACGGATCCGGAGCGGGACTGGAGTTCTCGATGGACGCTCCTTTCTCGTTCAACGCCTACGACTGCACCACTGACAACCTCACCAAGGCAGTGTACCAGTACCAGCTGGTCAGGGGAGGGGATATCACCCTCAACCTCGACTACGTCACCTCCGGCGTCGGCTGCACGGCCCGCGGCATCTTCGATGCCTACCGTGCGTACCCCGCCGGCTATACCCGCACCGTAACCATACGTCCCATATTATGAAATACAGACATCTCATCATCGCCCTGAGCCTGGTCGTGGCCGGGTGTTCAGGCCATGGCGCCAAGATCGCTACCGGACAGGGCGACCTTACCCTTATCCCGCTGGGTGACAACGCTATCCGCGTCCAGGTCAAGGGCGACCTGCAGACCCCTCAGCTCCAGGAACTCGTTTACACTGAAAAGGTCCGTGCCCCGAAGTTCAAGACAAGCAAGACCGAGGGCGGCACGCTCTATTCCTTGAAAGGCATCTCCGTGGAGTACAGCCCCGCCGAGGATGTGCTGACGTTCTACGGTGCTGACGGCAAGGTCATACTCAAGGAGACTTCGCACAGCATCAAGGAGTCATCCGTCTCCGGCGTGCCATGTTATGACGTCATGCAGGCGTTCACCTCGCCCGCGGACGAGCATCTGTACGGCACCGGCCAGTTCCAGGACGGATATCTCGATATCCGCAGCCTCTCGAGGCGTCTGACCCAGGTCAACACCCAGATCGCGATCCCGATGGTCCTGTCCAGCAAGGGCTACGCCTTGCTGTGGAACAACTACGGCCTGACGGAGTTCAATCCTTTGTCCAACTGCGTGGAGATGAAGCAGATACAGACCGAGTCCGACGGAAGGCTGGTCAATGTCACCGGCACCCTCGGCAACCGGCGTGAGATGCGTTTCAACACCCAGTTCGAGGAGACACTCCGGCTGCCGGAGGACGGGACGTATTCGATCCTTCTGGACATGGGCCAGACCATGTCCAGGAAGCAGTACCTCGCCATCGACGGCGAGCCCGTGATCGACTTCACCAACTCCTGGCTGCCGCCGACCGCTTCGGTCATCGTCGAGCTCGCCGCGGGTGAGCACAAACTCGAGGTCAGCGGAATGCGCGGCGACAAGCCGAAGGTGTATTGGGGCAAGGCCCAGGACGCCACCGTCTTCCATTCGCCCGTCGCTACGGCGCTGGATTTCACGGTATTCGCCGGAAGTGCCGACGAGTGCATCGCCTCGTACCGCAAGCTCACGGGCGAAGTGCCCAAGATGCCCGAATGGATGTTCGGGTACATCCATTGCCGCGAGCGCTACAACTCGTCGGACGATATCCTCGAGAATGCCGCCGGATTCAAGGACAGGGGCATTCCCCTTGACGTGATCGTCCAGGACTGGCAGTGGTGGGGCAAATACGGCTGGAACGCACTGCGTTTCGACGAGGACCATTATCCGGATCCCAAGGCGCTGACTGACGCCCTCCACAAGGACAATGTCCATCTCATGCTATCGGTCTGGTCCAAGGTCGACAGGAAGAGCGAGGTCGGCAAGGCGCTGGAGAGCAACGGCTACTATATCGAAGGCACGGACTGGGTCGATTTCTTCAATCCCGATGCTGCCGACTATTATTGCAAGAATTTCCTCGACAGCCTTGGACGCTTCGGCATCGACTCATGGTGGTTCGACGCTACCGAGCCGGAGAATGACGACCTCCTGGGCAGATCCATCGGCAAGGACGGCCTTCCGGGCGAGTTCTACCGCGATGTGTATCCGCTTATGGTGAATAAGACGATGTACAAGGGCCTGAAGGGCATTTCCAAGGAGGAGCCGTCCATCCTGACGCGTTCCGCCTTCTCGGGCATACAGCGCTACGGCGTCGTGACCTGGTCCGGTGATGTGGGCAATGACTTCGGCACCCTGCAGAGGCAGATCGCCGGAGGCCTCGGACTCATGTCCACCGGCCTCCCATGGTGGACCTTCGACGCCGGCGGATTCTTCCGCCCGTCGGACCAGTACCAGAGCGAGGAGTACCAGGAGCGTATGCTCCGCTGGATCCAGGTGGGCTGCTTCCTTCCTTTCATGCGCGTGCATGGCTACATGAGCCGCACCGAGCCGTGGAGGTACAGCGAAGCGACGCAGGAGATCTTCGTCAAGTACATCAACCTCCGCAAGTCCCTGCAGCCGTATGTCATCGACTGCGCCCGCAAGGTCTCCGAGGAGGGCTACACGATGATGAGGCCGCTCGTATTCGACTTCTGTGACGACGCCGAGGCACTCCGTCAGGACAGCGAGTACATGTTCGGCCCGAAATACCTCGTGTGCCCCGTGCTCGAGGCCGGCGTCACCAGCTGGAGGGTGTACCTGCCCGCCAATGCCGGCGGATGGGACGACTTCTGGACCAACGAGCATTTCGAGGGCGGGAAGTACTATGACATCCCCGTTTCCCTCGAGAATATTCCGGTTTTCGTACGCAAATAGATCTTTGCCCGCAAGTAGATCTCGTGCGCAAATAGCTCGGTCCCGGTCTTTGTCCGGCCCTGGAGGTGTCCTTCCCCTCCTGACCTCCGTAACCTTCGACCTCTGGCCGAAGGTTACCGCGTTTTGTGCCGTTTTTGCCCTTAACCTTCGGCCTGCGGTAGAGGGTTAAGGCGGTATGGTGAATAGAGGCGCTCGTGGCAATTGTTGACCCGCCTGCGGCGTGCATATGTTATCCCTCAGCCTTTTGCTGAGGGATAACTGTAAATTGGCCACATCCCTCAGCCGGCGGGTGAAGGATGTGGAGGGAAGAGTGGTATCCTTCGGCAAAAGGGCGAAGGATAAATATAAAGGGGGGTGTGAAAGGGGTGAGGAGGGGGAAAGTTTGGAGGAGTCGAGGGAAATGCGTAAATTCAAGGCATTAAATCCTTCAGAATAGTTTAGAAAGCTTCAGACCATGAAAAGACCCGGACTTATTGTATTGATGGCGGCGTGCGTTGTGCTGCCGGCCATTGTTTTAGTGTGCTGCAGCGGCCCCGGCGGCGCCGGCGGCCTTGGCCGCGCCGGCCGCAAGTCGTTGCCTTGCGACGTTTACAAGGCCGGGGGCACGCCCTGCGTCACCGCGCACAGCACCACGCGCCTCCTTTATTCGAAGTATCACGGCCCCCTGTACCGCGTACAGCGCGACTCTGACGGGGAGACCCTCGACGTCCGCGCCGATGCGTCGGGCTATGCCGACGCCGCTGCGCAGGACCGTTTCCTGGAGGGAACCATAGGCCGCATAACGGTCATCTTCGACCAGTCCGGGATGGGCAATGACCTCGTCCAGGCATCGCCCGGCACGTTCCTGGGGCCGGACGACGGCGGCTTCAACACCTTGCCGATCGCCGACATGGCCCCAGTCCTGCTGGACGGCCATAAGGTGTACGGCGCGTACATCATGCCGGGCATGGGCTTCCGCTGCAACAACGCCCGGGGCCTGGCCGTCGATGACGAGCCCGAAGGCATGTATTACGTCATCGACGGCATGCATTACGACAGCGGCTGCTGCTTCGACTATGGCAATTCCTCCACCAACGGCCGCGCCGTCGGCACCGGCACCATGGAGACCACCTATTACGGCACGGCGACAGCGTGGGGCAGCGGCAACGGCGAAGGCCCCTGGATCATGTCCGACATGGAAGCCGGCCTCTTCTCCGGCTACAATGCCAAGAAAAATGATGTCCCGAGCATCACCGACTGGGATTTCGTGTCGGTATTCGTCAACGGCGGAGGCGGCAATAAATGGGACCTCCGTGGAGGTGACGCCCAGAAGGATTCGCTCATAACATTCTACAGCGGCGTCCGTCCGCATACTCCGGACAGCGACGCATATTATCCGATGCACAAGAAGGGCGGCATGCTCCTTGGCAACGGCGGCGACAACGGCAACGGCTCCGCCGGAACATTCTTCGAGGGAGTCATGACCTTCGGCTATCCGACTGATGAGGCCATCAACAAGGTCCAGGAGGGCATCGCCGCCGCCGGATACCGCAGGTATCCTCTCAGCGCATCGCGCCTCACTTCGTTCGCCCCCGGCGGCGATGCCGAGGTGACGCTAGCATTTACCAATACTACCGGCAAGAAGCTTAACGGCTTGACCATCAGCGCGGAACTGCCCGAGGGATGGGAGATTGAGGAGAAGAATGGGGCCTCTTCGGCCCTGACCGCCGGCGCGAACACCTCGACGGTGTACACCGTCAAGGCGCCGGCGGCCCGCTCGGCGGGCTTCATCCGCTTCACCGCCAAATGGAAGGGCGGTGAAGCCTCGCTCGTCGAGCGCGTCCGCAGCGTCGAGCCCGTCAAGATCAACGAAGTCG
>JAFYZE010000300.1 GCA_017548805.1 Bacteroidales bacterium | reverse complement strand
TATTGATGCCTTCAGGCGCGGCCGGATCGCCGCAAGCGGCGATCATGGCGGCAGCGGCCACCAGGAGGAGATAACGGATATTGCTGGAAAAACTCATATTTCTTCAATCAATATGGAGATGGGGAATCGCCCCATCTCCACAAATATACTCAAAAGAACGGATTCTTACTTAAGGTTCACCACCGGATGCACCTTGCCGTACCTCGAGAGCCACTCCTGGCTGTTGTCGGTATTGGTATTGGCGGAGTTGCCATGGATGCTCTTGTTGGCATTACGGATACCCTGGAAGATAGGGAAATACTCGTGGCCGGCAGTAAAGTACTTGTAAGAGTAGTCTGAAGCGGTAGCGGTGGTGAGCTCCTGGGTGGAGACAGACGAGCCCTCGGCGGTATCGAGCATGAAGCAGCTGTGCTGGCTGATCTGGGCAAGGCGGCCGCTGTCATAGAAGAAGCCCCAGCGGATGAGGTCGATGCCACGGCCGTTCTCGCAACCGAACTCCTTCGGACGCTCGACGTTGGCGATCTGCTCGAAGAGCTTGTCGGCGGAATTGAAATCGGCAAGGTTCAGGCCGGCGAGACCGGCGCGGTTGCGGACCTGGTTGATCCAGTCGATAGCCTGCTGGGTAGGACCGTTGACCTCGTTCTCGCACTCCGCTGCACGCAGAAGGACATCGCTGTAGCGCATCAGGCGGAGGTTGATGCCGCAGTGCAGACCAGTGGTAATGCTCTGGTAGATATTGTTGCGGGCATTTGTGAACTTCGCGATGGAAAGGCCGCCCTGAGTGTTGTTGCAACGAGGGGTTGCGGAGATCTCCTGCTGGTACACGACGTTGCTTCGAGGATCACCGCCAGGATAGGCGGCAGTCTTGGCTCCGGTGTAGGAACTGTACTCAGGCTCATAGCTCAGGATGGTCCAATAGAGCCTCGGGTCGAGGGTCCCGTCGGTGCAACGCTCGGCCTTGAACAGGTTGTACAGCCAGGGAGAAGCAGCGAGGTCACCCCAGCTGCCGAGAGGCTGCGGAGCATAGTTGGACTCGACCGCATGGCCCTGGGTGGCGTTGGAGCTGATGTTGACAGGGGTCCACTCCTCGTCGGAGCCGCCCATGCCGTAGTCCAGGAACTGGACCTCGAAGAGGCTCTCGGCGTTGTTCTCATAGGCTGCTCCTTCACGGAAATTATCACCGTAGTCAGCCATGAGCTCGTAATGTCCGTACTTGCCGTTGATGATGTCCTTGAGGACAGCGAGGGCCTCGGTATACTTATGGCGGAACATCAGAACACGGGCGTAGTAGCCGGCCGCCGCACCGCTGGTGGCGCGGCCCTTGGCCCACTCGCCGCCTTCATCGCGGCTCGGGAGCAGCGACATGGCATCCAGGAGGTCTCCCTCGATCTGGTCGAGGACAATATCTTGCGGGACGTTCTCGGCGTACATGGACTCGATGGACGAATACTGGGAATAATCGGTGAATAGAGGAACCTCCTGATAGTATGTGGCAAGGGTGTAGTATGCCAGCGAACGGAGGAAAAGGGCCTGGCCCTTGATCCGGTCGATGTTCCTGCCGCTCATATTGTTGTCAACGATCTTCGAGATGACGAGGTTGCAGCGGTTCACCACATGGAAGTTGTCACGCCAAGGCCACTGGTCGCCGATATCGATCTGGCCGGAGGAATTGAGATTGTCATAAGGGAGATACCACTGCTGGGAGGCGTTCCACACCTCATCGCCGCGGACTGCGTCAAGCGTGTAACCGACGCGGGCGAAGGTACCTTCCAGGCGGATGCGGTTGTAGCAGGCTACAAGCGCCTCCTGAAGGTCGGACTCGGTCTGACCGAAGTCATAGGTCGTCTGGTTGTTGACATTCTTCACATCCAGGGCAGACTCACAGGAAGCCATGGAAGCGATTACCGCAAAGGCAGCCAGAACGTATATTGTCTTTTTCATATTATTGTTCATTTTGAGTTTGACACCTTAGAATGAGAGTTTCACACCAAGCATTCCCGTGACCGGGGCCGGGTAGGAGCAATAGTTGTAACCGGGGGTAAATGCGCCGCCGGCGAAGTCGATGTTGTATCCCCTGTACTTGCTGAGGGTATAGAGGTTCTGGCCGGACACATAGATGCGGGCGCTGCGGACGAAACCGTTCTCACCGAAGATTCCCTCGGGAAGGTTGTATCCGAACTCAACGTTGGCGATCTTCCAGTAAGCACCGTTCTGAAGGTAACGGGAACTGAACATATCGTTGGTGATGGTACCGGTGGACTTGTAGTAGACACGGGGCACGGTAGTGCTCGGGTTGTCCACGGTCCAGGCATTCATCAGGTCGACGCTGCGGTTGGTCATTCCGTAGGAGCTGCGCAGGGTCATGTCGACGAAGTCGAGGAGCTGGTATCCCGCGGCTCCGAAGGTGGAGATGCTCAGGTCGAAGCCCTTGTACTCGAAGCGGGCGCTGAGACCGAACTGCACCTTGGGCATGCCGCTGCCGATGAAGTCCTGGTCGTCGGCAGTGACCTGACCATCGTTGTTGATGTCCTTGTAAGCTACGTCACCAGGCTGTGCACCGTTCTGGATCACGCGGTTGCCCTTCTCGTTCACGCGGTTGTCGATCTGCTCCTGGTTCTGGAAGATACCCTCATACACATAGCCGTAGAAACGTCCCACCTCTGCTCCGAGCTCGGTACGGGTGAAGGCGTCGTTGCGGGCTTCGCCGGAAGGTCCGAGGGACACGACGGTGTTCTTGGGAAGGGTAACGTTGCCGGAGAACTCGTACTTGAACTCGTTCTGGTAGTTGCGGTAAGCGGCGGAGAGTTCCAGACCGGTATTGCGCATCGAAGCGGCATTCATGGTCACGCTCTCATTGGTGGCGCCTGCCTCGGCAGGAACGGGCACGCTGTAGAGCAGGTCCTCGGAGAGTGCGTTGTAGTAATCGACGTTGAACTCGAGGGCTCCACCGAACATAGCATAGTCGAGACCGATGTCCAGGGTCTTCTTCTTCTCCCAATGGATGGCGGTATTGACATAGTTGGAGATGGAGGAACCGGTAACCTTGTTGCCGCCGAAGCTGTAGGTGTAGTTTCCACGGGCCATGGTGTCCATGTACTGGTATTCACCGATGTTCTCGTTACCGAGGATACCGTAGCTGGCGCGCAGCTTGAACAGGCTCACGAGGTTGGGATCGACCTGGAAGAAAGGCTCCTTGTCGATGCGCCATCCTGCGGAGAACGAAGGGAACCAGTCCCAACGGTCGGCGGAGGACAGACGGCTGGAACCGTCACGACGGACAGTGGCCTGCAGGAGGTAGCGTCCGTCATAGTCGTAGGTCAGACGGCCGATGTAGGAAGCCAGCACATGCTCGCTCTCATAGGAAGAGGCATCGCGCTCGGCGGCGTTGCCGACCTGGAGGTAATAAGGTTCGGGAAGGTTGTTGCCCCATCCGGAGAGGGTATGGTAGAGCTCGCGCTCGAAAGTCATACCGGCCACGGTGTTAAGATGATGGAGGCCGAACTTTCCGTCATAGGTGAGGTAGTTCTCCACGAGGAAGTCGCTGAAGCTGCGGTAGCCCTCGCTGAGGCGCTCGTTGCTCTTGGACAGGTAGTTGGTCGTACTCTGGATGAAGGAAGGCACGAAAGTGAAGTCCTTGGCGAAGGTGCGGCTGTAGGAGAGGTTGAGGTTGTACTCGAACTTGTGGTTCTCGTTCTTGAGGCCAACTATGTCAAGGAGGTCCGCGGTGGCGGAGCCGGTGGTCACGATGCGGTCAACAAGTGTGTTGCGTTCGAGGAGATTGTTGTACAGCAGCGGGTTGGTCATACGGATGTCACCGTGGACATCATCGTAGTAAGTACCGAAGCCCCATGAATCGTAGTTGTACTCGGAGGCAGCGGAAACGACGCGGTCAAGGAACCATGTGTCGGGATCGTAGGCCTTGATGCTCGGGGGCATCAGCAGGGCGGATGCCATCACCGGGTACTGGGTGCCGTAGAGACCCTGCACATACTCGTTGGCATTCGACAGGGACATGCTGTCCTGGGAGCTGTGCGAATAGACGATACCCGTGCGGAACTTCAGGAACTTGACATCCAGGGTGTTGTTGATACGGGTGGTGAAACGGTCGTAGTTGGGACCTGCACCCACCATGGTACCGCGCTGGCTGAAATAGTCGAGGGCGATATTGTAGGTATTGTTCTCACCGCCACCGGAGAAGTTGACGTTGTGGTTCTGGCGGATACCGGTCTTGAACATCTCGTCGAACCAATCGGTATCGACCTGTGCGGGGTTGACGTACTTTTCGCTGGACGGATCATATCCGGCAGGAACGGCAAGGCCGCTGTTGTCGAAAGCCATGCGGACGAACTTGCCGTACTGCTCGGCATCCATGACCTCATAGACGTTCTTGCGGATCTTGTCGATACCGGCATAGCCTGTATAGTCGACCCTCACGGGCTGGTTCTTCTTGCCGCCCTTGGTGGTGATGATCACGACGCCGTTAGCTGCACGCGAGCCGTAGATGGCGGCTGCGGAAGCATCCTTGAGGACCTGGATGGTCTCGATATCGTTCGGAGAGAAGTCGCGGATGGTGGTTCCCATAGGGACACCGTCGATGACGTAAAGAGGAGCGGTGCTGCCGAAGCTGCCCAGACCGCGGATGCGGACTGCAGGGTCAGCACCAGGCTGACCGTCAGAGGTAATCTGCACACCGGCGACCTTTCCCTCGAGCATCGAGGAAATATTGGAATGGGAGACCTTCTTCATCTCGTCGGCATCGACGATGGCGACGGAACCGGTCAGGTCAACCTTCTTCTGGGAACCGTAACCGATGACGACCACCTGGTCGAGGAGGGTCGTTTCGGTCTGCATGGTGATGGTACCGAGGTTTCCGGCCTTGTCAACGGTCATCTCCACAGTCGTATAACCGACAGAGATTATCTGGAGGACGGAACCCACGGGGACATTCAGGGAGAAATTACCGTCCAGATCGACGGTAGTACCGGTTGTGGTGCCCTTCACTACGACGCCGGCACCCAGCATAGGCTCGCCGGTCTCGTCCACGACGGTACCACTGACAGTCACATTATCCTGCGCCTGGGCGGTGAAGCCTGTCTGACCGCCGAGGATGGCAGGAGTCAGGGCCAGGATGCCGCAGAGTGCTAAGGTAGAAAGTATATGTTTCATATTCATTGGTCTTTAGATTAGTCGAAGAGTACAAGATAGGACTCCTCGGTCACGAGGGCCGTCTGGAGGTCAGCGCTGTCGACGATGATGTTGGAATACTTCTGGAAGTGCTCCTCGCCGTTGGGATAGGTGACGTTGTAAAGGATCTCGGCTGTGCCGTCTCCGTTGTTGGTAACGGTAATGGTGACCATCGACATGTTCTGGCTGTTCTGGAATACATCCCAGTTCCAGTTGCTTTCGGCCACTACACCTGCATAATTGTCATCTCCCCAACCGAAGTTGTCCATACGGACGACACAGTACTCGGAGAGATCGGCGCGGCGCATGATCACGCACGGGCTGTGCCAGTTGCCGAGGTTGTCGGAATAGAGCTGCATCTTGAAGACCTTGCTCTCTCCTGCGGGAACGACCGCATCCTCGGAGAAGGATGTCCACCAACCGTTGGTAAAGTCTGCAAGTCCTACGGAAGCTGTACCCTGGATGCCGGTCACTTCACAAGTAGTGGTGATAGTCTTTCCTCCGGTTGAATAAGAGACCTCTACTCCCTGGGTGCCTGCCACGGGCTGTACCTGGCCGAAGGTGAGGCTGGCGTTGTCCATGATGCCGGTAGTACCGTCGGCATAGGTAGCGGTGACCTCGATGCCCTCGGAATAGAAGTTCACGGGCTGGTCAAATACATAATAGGTAGTAAGGACGGGAGCCTTGGTGACTTCGAGGGAAGCGACGGGGTTGGTGACCTCTATCTGAGCATATCCGGCAACGGACTTGCCGAAGTTGCCCTGCTTGGTCTTGCTGTATGAATAAACGAGGGTCTTCTTCCCGGTAGTAGCGGTAAAAGCCTCGTCAATAGCGAAATTGACATCCTCGAGGGAAACCTCGGAGGAAGAATTGTCTGCGAAAGTAACCGTGGCTGTTGCTGATGCGAGGATATCCTCGGCGGGAGTGCCCACCTCTACGGCAACGGGAAGGCCAGTCACTACGATGGAAGCGGCATCCTCATCGGCGATCTCAGCGATTTCGGAAGGTACCAGATAAGCTTTCTTGATGTTGAAATGGCTTCCATCGCAGATCAGGAAAGCCTCGATATCCTCGGTGGAAGAGACTTTCTGGTTGTATTTCTCAGTGATGGTGAAACCGTCCTTCGCGACGCTCTGGACCTCGAGGAAAGCGTAACCGGCACGGGCGTGATCGAGACTGAGAGTCACGTATGCGCCCTGCATCTTCTCGCGGAACTCGTCCCAGTTGACATCCTGGCCGCCGTAATCGAACTCGATCAGGGCTCCATCATAGTCGGCGTTGCCCCATCCGTACCAGTCCGAACGAAGGACGAAATACTCTGAGTAACCGTCAGCACCCCTTTCATAAGGAGTGGCGACGCAGACATTCCAGTTGTTCCAGTTATTGGCTCGGGAACCGAAGTTCTCGAACTCCACCACCAGCTTCTTGCCCGAAGGGACAATGAAATACTGGCTGAACTCAGTCCACCAACCGGTGGAGTTGTCCTCGGCACCGGCGATGGCGGTCGTGATGGTGATCTCGGTGTAGTCGTCCGACTGGCCTGCCTGCTTCTCCGCCTGATACTCGGCGATCTTGTCAGCAAGATCCTTCGGAGCATCCACGGAATAGGGCTCGAGCCCGGTACAACCCATCGACACTGCTGCAGCGGCAGCAAGTGCGCAAAGCGCTTTCAGCATCAAATTTTGGGTTTTCATTTTTCTGTGGTTTTATGAAAATTATATATTATAGTATCAAAGCATCACTTCGGGCCAGCCTTCGGAGGACCAAATCACAGGACGCACCAGGAGCTTGGAACCGTATCCGTAATCGCGGTCGTAGGCATGGAAAAGCATGATATCGCCGCCATCCTTCCGGACGACAGCGCAATGTCCCGCACCGGGATAGCGGTCATTGCCGGTCAATACGGCCGTGCCGCCGCCCTGCATCAGCGGGACGCCGGCAGCATCGACATAAGGACCGGTCACTTCCTTCGCGCGCCCGCACACTACCTTATAAGTACTTTTGGCGCCGCGGCAGCAAAGGTCGTAGGAAACGAAAAGATAATAGTAACCGTCATGACGGACGATGAAAGGCGCCTCGACAGCACCGTTGCCCGGATCGAAGTCCGCTCCACGGGGATCGGCTTTGATGGCATCGTCAGTCTGGGAGGTGTCCTCGGCCGTGCCTTCCGGTCTGCGGCAGACAGGGAACCACTCCTGAGGTTCCGCAAGCCTGGTAAGCGAAGCATCCAGGCGGACAAGTTTGATACCGCCCCAGAACGAACCGAAACTGAGCCAGCCGGTTCCTTCCTCATCGATGATGACGTTCGGATCGATGGCATTCCACAGGTCACGGCCGGCGACGGAACGTACGACACAGCCATGGTCCTCCCACTTGTAATCGGGAGACGAGGGATCTAGCGTCCGGTTGGTAGCAACACCGATGGCGGAGGTATTCTTTCCGAAGGAGGAGCAGGAATAATACAGATAATAGACACCGTCGCGGAACAGGATATCAGGAGCCCAAGTATGTCCCCTGTACCCGGGAACGGACTCGACCGCCCACTTCGGGGCTTCCTCAAAAACCCGACCGGCGTAATCCCAAGTCACAAGGTCCTGCGAACTGAGGATATCCACACCAAAGCCCGTGGCGAACAGATACCAGGTCCCGTCGCAGCATGCCACAACCGGATCATGTACCTGCGGATAGTCCGTAGGCCACACGGGAGCTTGCGCCCAAATATGTACGGTGGAAGCGGCGAGAATAGTTATCAGGGTCGTCAGTCTTTGCTTCAGTGCCATAATTAAAAGGTTTTACGAAGCAAAGGTAGACATTATAAAAAATGTCGAAGTGCACAAAAAAACCTAATGGGTGGATTTTTGGACACTAGCTTTGCGGGTATGCGCTGGGCGCTACACCGAACTCCTTGGAGAAGCAGCGTGTGAAGTACTTAGGATCGTTGAAACCGACCTCGTAGGCGATCTCGGAAATGTTCATGCTATGCGTCTCGCTGTTGTTGACAAGCATCTCCCTGGCAATGGAGAGCCGGTAGGTTCTGATGAACTGTCCAATGGATTGACCAAGGGTCTCCTGCAGACGGTTGTTGAGAAGGGTCTTGCTCATACCCATCGCCGTACAGAAAGCCGTCACGTCCAGGTCCGGATCCTTGTACATTTCGCGTATCGTCTCGATAGCCTTGGAAATGAACTTTTCGTCCCTGGTCTCGGCAGGGCGGGACTCCTGCTGGGACAGTATCCTGTGACCGGCCAGTTCCTCGTTCTGGCGTGTAAGTATCCTGTTCTGCCTCGACAGTTCGTCAGCTTTCTCCTCCAGGAGTTTCTTCTGATGGTTGATCTCACGGGTGCGCTCCTCCACGGTGACCCGGAGGGCCTCACGCTGGCGCACCAGGGACTTCATCTTCCAGTCCTGCCATACCATTACACCTATGAATATCTGCAGGGCGAGGAAAAGGAAGAAAATCCAGGAATGGTAGAAATGCGGGACCACCCTGATCGGCAGTTCGCAGACCGACTCCCTCTCTCCAGACTCATCTGTAGCCTTTATGTGCAAGACATAACGCCCCTTACGCATCGATGTGTAACTTAGGTAGTTGCGTCCAGGAGGCAGGGCTGTCCAGCCATCATCCTGCCCCTCCAGGTATGCGGAATACCTCACGGATGTAGCCGGGCCGAATGTCAGGGCGGAGAACTCGAAGCCTATCGAACGGTCACGCTCATGGAGGCGGAGCGAAGCCGGTGCGCTGGACAAGTCCAGACGGTCTCCCACCGTTATCCTTGTGAAATGAAGCCGCGACAATGGAGTATCGGGGGCATGGTAGCCGGGGTCGACAACCGAAAGCCCGTCGACGCTACCGAAATAGAGCATCCCGGATGACGAGCGCAAAGCGGCGTTCCAGTAAAACTGTGAGGACTGAAGGCCGTCCCGTTTCGAATACGACACGAAGCGCCCCGTCTCGGGAGAGAACATGGACAGGCCATTCTCGGTAGACACCCACAGGCGCCCGCCGGCATCCTCCAGAATACATTTTACGCCGTCGTTAACCAATCCTTCAGCACTGCTATAATTCTTGAAGGTGAAACTTCCCCCCTCTCCTTCCGTGACCCGGTATATTCCGTTGCCGTAGCTTCCGAGCCATACCGTCCCGTCCGAAGCCATACATATATTATAGATCTTCTCCACGGCACCGGAAGATGGATTGTCAAGCTTGTACCTGTAATTGTCAACCGGGAATGCGAAATCAGCCGCTCCAGGGTCCCTCCGCGTCAAATCGAAGACAAACACCCCCTCCTGGCTGCCCATCCATAGACGGCCGGATGCGTCAATGCAGGAACCTATGCATCCGTAAGTCTGCTCACGCAGGGCAGAATGCACTTCATCGGTGCGCAGATCATAATAATAGATGCCCATATTGGTGGAAATCCACATCAGTTCGTTGACCCTGTCCATCATCAGTGACCCCACATAACTCAACCGGTCGTCCGAGCCGGATCCGGGCACAAGCCTGGCCTCTACACGGAACGGTGGATCGCCCGAGAGGATATCGACTCCTCCTCCCCAAGTGCCTACCCACATCCGTCCCCTATCATCGGCACAGATGGCGCTGACAGAATTATGGCTGAGGCCTGCATTGCCTGCAGTCAGATGACGGAAACCGTCCGTCCCGGGCCCGGAAATGCTGAGTCCGCCTTCGACATTGCCCACCCAGATACGTCCTTCCGCATCTTCGTAGATGGAGTTGACCGGATTGGCTGCGATCGACCGGGGATCGCGGGGGTCATGTACAACGTTACTGACAGCGATACGACCCGGGTACAGATGCACCAGACCGGCGCTCTCCGTCCCGAGCCAGATCTCATCCCCGTAGACCTTGATGCAATTGATGAAATCGCTGTCCAGCAGATCCGGGAAAGCATCCGAAGCCACCCTGACGAAATCGTCCCCGATCGGGTCGAAAACATTGAAGCCCTTGAGCGAAGCGGCTATGAGGCGCTTGCCCGGAGAGATAGCCAGGCCGGTGATGAAATTCTGGGACAACGACCTCGGATCAGCAGCATCGTATTCATAATGCTTCCACCTGCCGCTATCCAGGGAGCAGCGGAAAAGGCCGTCATTGGTAGACACCCACACTTCGTCCTCCCTCAGAAGGAAATCCGACAGATAAGCATCCTCCCTGTATGAAAACCCCTCAAGCACAGGCACTTCCCTAAGCCCTTCGGAAGATGGGACGATTTTTCTGACATGGCCTGAAAGACCGATCCATACGGATCCGTCACCCTCGACATCCTTGAAAACGACGGTCTGGGGATACAGGCGTTCGTCCTCTAAAGAATCCACGGAAGTGATGCTACCTGCCTGGTCAAATGACACACGGAGAAGCGTTATCCCGGATTTCAGCCATACACACCCGGTCGCGTCAACAGTCAGAAACGAACAAAGGGTATTAAGGTGCGGCTCCAGTGCCGTACCGCTCAGGTCAGTCGTGGTATATGTATCAAGGTCAAGCACATCCACCCCGCCTTCGGAAGCTATCCACAGGCGATGCCAGCGGTCTTCTGCCAGGTAACGGATGAAATTGTTCTTCAGACCGACCGGAGTATTGGTCGAGAAAGGAAGGAAGCCATATCCGTCATAGCGGCACAGCCCGCTCCCGGAAGTCCCGACCCAGATGAAGCCGGAACTGTCCATGAACACTTCATCCACGAAATTGCCGGGAAGTCCGTCCTCCATCGTGATGAAGCTGGCGAGATAGTCCCTGGAGAAGGGATTGTCAACGGCAGCCACAGCAGGAACTGTTGCCGCAAGAGACAGTGCAAACAAGCACGAGACTATGTACGATTTTCCACCCAAGCGCATCGTTTATCCACTTAAATTTATACAAACATAGCTATATTTGTCGAAAAATAAGGAAATTTCGCATAAAACTAAGGATATGAAAGTTCACAAGACCCTGCTTGCGCTCGCAACCGCCTTCTCGGCCCTTTCCCTCAGCGCACAGACCAATGGCTTCGACATCGACATGAAGAAAGTCGGAGCTCCCATCCAGCCGACCATGTACGGCATCTTCTTCGAGGACATCAACTACGCCGCCGACGGCGGACTCTATGCCGAACTGGTGAAGAACCGTTCCTTCGAGTTCCCGTACGCCCTCCAGGGTTGGAAAGCATTCGGCAATGTCGAGATCCGCGAGGACGGTCCGTTCGACCGTTGCCCTCACTATGCACGTCTCAAGGATCCCGGCCATGCCCACAAGCAGACAGGACTTGACAACGAAGGATTCTTCGGCATAGGCGTAGAGGCGGGTAAGACCTACCGCTTCAGCGTTTGGGCCAGGGTCCCTGAAGGAAGGGACGGTTCCATCCGCGTCGAGCTCGTAAACACCGCTTCGTCAGGCGAGAACCAGTTCTTCGTCCAGCAGACCGTCAAGGTATCCGGCTCGGAGTGGAAGAAATACGAAGCCGAACTCAGGCCTGAGGTTACCGACCCCAAGGCTGTCCTTCGCATTTTCCTCGACGCCCCACGCGCCACGGTAGACCTTGAGCATGTCTCCCTGATGCCCGGTGATGCACTTGAAGGCATCTACCGTCGCGACCTCGCCCAGGCGCTCGCCGACCTCCATCCCGGCATTTTCCGTTTCCCCGGAGGATGCATCGTGGAGGGTACGGACCTCGAGACGCGCTACAACTGGAAGAACAGCGTCGGCCCTGCCGAGAACCGCCCGATCAACGAGAACCGCTGGGAGTACACATTCCCCCACCGCTTCTTCCCGGATTATTTCCAGAGCTACGGGCTTGGCTTCTATGAGTTCTTCCTACTCAGCGAGATCATCGGCTCAGAGCCCCTGCCCATCCTCAGCTGCGGCCTCGCCTGCCAGTTCCAGAATGACGATCCCAAGGCACATGTGCCCGTAGAGGAGCTTCAGCCCTACATCCAGGACGCCCTCGACCTTATCGAATTCGCCAATGGCGGCACTGACACCAAGTGGGGTGCGCTCCGCGCAGAGATGGGTCATCCCGCACCTTTCAACATGAAGTTCATCGGCATCGGCAACGAGCAGTGGGACCAGCTCTACCCCGACCATCTCGCGCCCTTCGTGGATGCCATCCGCAAGGCCCATCCCGAGATCAAGATCGTCGGCTCATCCGGCCCCGATTCCGAGGGAAAGCAGTTCGACTACCTCTGGCCCGAAATGAAACGCCTCGGCGCCGACCTCGTCGACGAGCATTTCTACCGTCCGTACGACTGGTTCCTCTCCCAGGGATCCCGTTATGACAACTACGACCGCAAGGGACCAAAGGTCTTCGCCGGGGAGTACGCCTGCCACGCTACCGGAAAGAAGTGGAACCACTTCTACGCCTCCCTGCTCGAGGCCGCATTCATGACAGGACTCGAGCGCAACGCGGACATCGTCCACATGGCCACCTACGCTCCGCTCTTCGCGCACGTCGAGGGATGGCAGTGGCGTCCGGACCTCATCTGGTACGACAACCTCCGCTCGATGCGCACCATCAGCTGGCATGTCCAGCAGCTCTATGGACAATACAAGGGCGAGAATGTCCTTACCCTTACCATGAACGGCAAGCCAGTATCTGGAGCCGAAGGCCAGAACGGCCTGTTCGCCAGCGCAGTGAAGGACGGTGACAAGGTATATGTCAAAGTCGCCAACACTTCGGAGAAGGAGCAGGCCATCAGCCTCAATTTCACAGGTTTGAAAAAGAAGGATCCCGGTCTGAAGGCCGTCAGGAGAATCGTTCTCAAGAGTGATGAGCTGTATGTCGACAACACTCTTGACGAGCCCTGCGCCATCGTCCCTGCAGAGGCCTCATTCACCGGAGAAGGAAAGACCCTCGAGGCGAACGTGCCAGCTTTAAGCTTTACTATTTTCATTCTTGAAAAATAAAGCTTAACTTCGGCCTGAACTTACAATATGCAATACTTCGGAGAGATCATAGCGCTGATCGTGGCCTTCTCGTGGACGGCCACCGCGCTGTTTGCCGACATCGCCAGCCACAGGATCGGGGCCCTGCCCCTGAACCTGATCAGGATGGCGATGTCGCTGCTTTTCCTGGCCATTCTCCTATGGGCTTTCACTGGATCCCCCTATCCGCAGTATGCAGACGGCCGGGCATGGTTCTGGCTCGCCCTTTCCGGGCTGGTAGGGTATGTCTTCGGGGACTATTGCCTTTTCAACTCTTACGTCGTCTTCGGCTCGCGTTACGGACAGCTGTTCATGACGCTCGCCCCGCCCGTCGCCGGCATCGCCGGCTGGCTGATGCTGGGCGAGGCCATGTCCTGGCACTCCTGGCTAGCGATGCTTGTCACCCTCACCGGTATCGGTTACTCCATCCTCAACCGCGGAGGCGAATCACACAAGCTGACGCTACAGTTGCCCTTGAAAGGTGTACTGCTCGGCATCGGCGCCGGCGTAGGCCAGGGCGTAGGCCTGGTACTCAGCAAGATAGGCCTCGAGTACTACGAGGCCTCCGTCCCGGCGGAGGCCCCCGCCGCGATCGCGCGGCTGATGCCCTTCGCCGGGACCTTCATCCGCGCCGTCTTCGGCCTTATCGGCTTCGCAGCCATACTCGCCCTGCGCAAGTCCCTCGGGCAGGTCCGCGAAGCGCTCCATGACCGCAAGGGCATGGGCTTCGCAGCCCTGACCACCTTCTTCGGTCCTTTCCTCGGAGTATCCCTTTCATTGATGGCGGTCCAGTACGCCAAGGCCGGAATAGCATCCACCCTGATGGCCCT
>JAFYZE010000299.1 GCA_017548805.1 Bacteroidales bacterium | reverse complement strand
GGCGTGTTCGGCTTCATGGTTCATCCGCTACTCAGCGAGGAAAGCCCCCACAGAGTTTCAGGCAATTACGGCATCCTTGACCAGATTGCCGCGTTGAAATGGATCCATAACAATATCGCCGCTTTCGGAGGCGACCCGGACAACGTCACCATCCTCGGACAGAGCGCCGGCGCAGGCAGCGTGAAGACGCTCGTCAGCTCGCCGCTCACCGACGGCCTCATCAGCAAGGCCATCATCCAGAGCGGCGGCGGTGTGAACGAGCGTGCCATGGCCGCCCCCCAGGTCAACCAGATGGAAGTCCAGGGCAATGCCTGGAAACAGCTCTTCGACTGGGCCGGATATGATACTCTCGAGAAGATGCGCGCAGCATCCACCGACGAGGTGTTCGGCCTCTCGGCCCGCTACACCGCCGAGACCGGCGAGCGCATCCGCCTCTCCACCTCGCCCATCGTGGACGGCTATGTCTCCAAGGAGAGCTTCGATGTCGCCGCCCTCAACGGACGCATCAAGGACATCCCGTACATGATCGGCTTCACCCGCGACGACATGGGCTCCAACGGCCCGGCGGTCGACAAGTTCTGCGAACTGCGCTATGCCGCCGGCAAGCCGGCCTATTCGTACCAGTTCGCGCACGCGCTCCCGGACGACGAGGCCGGTTCGCACGACATGAAGGGAGCGTTCCACTCGTCAGAGCTCTGGTTCATGTTCAAGTCGCTCGACCGCAGCGACCGCCCGTTCACCCAGGCAGACTGGGACCTCGCGGAGCACGTCATCAGCTGCTGGTCCAATTTCGTCAAGACCGGTGATCCCGGCGAAGGATGGAAAGCCTGGACCCCCGACGCCCCCGACTACATGGTCTTTAACCTCAATGAGGACAATACCAAGGACGCCTCGGCAATGGGCAAACCTCTCCAGCGAGGGCAATAAAAAAGAAAAGGTCTGCAAATCTGCAGACCTTTTTTAATCAACTATTTCAGCCCGCGGCCGCGGAGGAAAGCCTCCGAATCGGGCTGGCGGCCGGCGAACTGCTCGTAGAGCACCATCGGCTCCTCGCCGCCGCCCTTCTCGAGGAAGGTCTGGCGGAACTTTTTCGCCATGTCGAGGTCCCAGACGCCGTTAGGACTCTTCTCGAAGAATGAGAAGGCATCCTTGTCCAGCACCTCTGACCACAGGTAGCCGTAATAGCCGGCGCTGTAGCCGCTGGAGAAGATATGGTTGAAGTAGGTGGTGCGGTAGCGGGGGATGATCTCGTCGATCAGGCCCATCTCCTTGCATACCTTGGCCTCGAACTCATCGATGTCGATGCCCTCGATGCTGGAGAGCTCGTGCCACTTCATGTCGAGGATGGAAGCGGCGCAGAGCTCGGTGGTCATGAAGCCCTGGTTGAACTTCGAGGCGGCCTCGATCTTGTCCACCAGCTCCTGCGGGATGACCTCGCCGGTCTGGTAATGGACGGCGTACTTGGCGAGAAGCTCGGGCTGGAAAGCCCAGTTCTCGTTGAACTGCGAGAAGGTCTCGACGAAGTCGCGGGCCACTGAAGTACCGCTCACGGAAGGATAGTGGCACTTGGTCAGGAATCCGTGCAGGGCATGGCCGAACTCGTGGAAAGCGGTCTCCACCTCGTCTACGGTCAGCAGTGCGGTACCGTCCTCGTCAGGCGAGGAGAAATTGCAGACATTGACGATGATGGGACGGACTTCCTTGCCGTCGGCATCGTAGTACTGGTCGCGGAAATTGTTCATCCATGCGCCGCTGCGCTTGGTCGAACGGGGGAAATAGTCGCAGAAGAAGATGCCGAGCAGCGAGCCGTCGGCATCGGTGAGCTTCCATGCCTCGGCGGCGTCATTGTAGAGCTTCACGCCCTCCAGACGCTCGAAATTCACTCCGTACAGGATATGGGCGGCCTCAAAGACGCCCTTCTGCACGTTTTTCATCTCGAAATAGGGCTTGGTGAGATCCTCGTCCAGGTCATACTTGGCCTTGCGGACCTTCTCGGCATAGTACCACCAGTCCCAGGGCTTGATCTTCGTCCCGGCAGGGAGAAGTCCGGCCTTGATGTCCTGGTCCATGACCTTCTGCATGTCGGCGATCTCCTCCTTCGCCTTGGCGACGGAAGCCTTCATGATACCGTCAAGGAACTCGTCCACGGTCTGCGGATCATGTGCCATCTTGGGCTCGAGGATGAAGGCGGCGGGATTGTCGTAGCCCATCAGCTGGGCCTTCTCGATGCGCAGGCGCATCACGTCGAGCACGAGCTGGCGGTTGTCATTATCGTTGCCATTATGACCGCGGGACGAGTAGGCCTTGAACATTTCCTCGCGCAGCGAGCGATCCTCGGTCGTGGTCATCGCAGTGGGATAAGCCGACACGGAAATGCCGAAACGCTCCTTGAACGCATTATTCTCGGCGAGGTTGTTGTTGCCTATCTTGTTGGTCTTGGCGGACATCTCGGTGTTGATCTCGCGCAGCCTGGCCTGCTTGGCCTCGTCGAGGCCGATACCGTTGCGCTCGAAGGCCTCGAAGGTCTTCTTCAGGACCATCTGCTGCTCACGGGTGAGCCCGCTCTGGTCGGCGTTGTACACCGCAGCGACCTTCTTGTAGAGGTCCTTGTTCATGTAGATATTGTCGCTGTGCTCCGACACGAGCGGGGTGATCTCCTCCTCGATGGCCACCAGCTCGGGGCAGTTCTCGGTCTCGCTGACATTATAGAATACGCCCTGGACCTTGCTCAGGATGCTGCCGGAAAGCTCCATTGCACCTATCACGTTGTCGAAGGTGGGAGCATCGGGATTGGCGATGATCGCATCGATCTCTTTCTGCTGCTGCTCGATGCCCGCCTTGAAGGCGGGGACATAATCGGCGTATTCAATCTTGTCGAACGGAGGAATGCCATAAGGGGTGTCCCAGTCCTCAAGGAAGGGATTCACGCGTTTGGGAGTACAGGATGCCATTGCCAGAATGACTGCCAGGCTG
>JAFYZE010000298.1 GCA_017548805.1 Bacteroidales bacterium | reverse complement strand
GACAAGTACTATTTCCGCGACATTACCTGGACCGGTAACTCCGTGTACTCAACCGACAACCTCAACGAACTCCTCGCTATCGAAAAGGGTGACATCTATGACGTCGTGACCATGAGGAAGCGCCTGGAAGGCGGCGAGAAGGAGTCCGACTACGGAGTCGGCAAGCTTTACCGTGACAACGGCTACCTCTTCGTCCATGTCTCGCCCGTCGAGCTCAACATCCAGAATGACTCCGTCGACGTCGAGATCCGCATCTCGGAGGGCAAGCCCGCCACCCTCAACAACATCGTCATCAACGGCAACGACCTGACCAACGAGAAGGTCGTCCGCCGCCAGATCTACACCCGTCCGGGCTACCTCTTCAGCCAGACCGACTTCGAGCGCTCCGTCCGTGAGATTGCGTCGCTCGGACAGTTCGATCCGGAAGCCATCATGGACCCGAATTCGGGCTACTCCGTGCTCCCCAATCCGCTGAACAACACCGTGGACCTGGTCTACAATGTCACCGAGAAGCCTTCCTCCCAGCTTGAGCTGTCCGGAGGATGGGGCGGACGCACCTTCGTGGCCACGGCCGGCGTCAGCTTCAACAACTTCTCCACGAGGCGCATGTTCGACAAGGGCGCCTGGCGGCCTGTGCCTCTCGGCGACGCCCAGAACCTGTCGTTCCGTTTCCAGACCAACGGCCGCTATTATACGGCCCTGTCCACCAGCTTCACGGAGCCCTGGCTGTTCGGCAAGAAGCCTACTTCGCTCAACCTCTCGCTCTACTATACCAAGCAGACGAACTACAATCCTTATTATGCCCAGTACTACGGCGGCTATTACACAGCTTCCGGATCCTACTGGGACAGCATGTTCAACGCCGACAAGAGCTTCGAGGTGTTCGGCTTCTCCGCCTCCCTCGGAAATCGCCTGAAATGGCCTGACAACTACTTCGTGCTGTACAACGGACTCAGCTGGCAGACCTACCGCCTGACCGACTGGTATTCCGGATACTTCATCTTCGACGACGGTCTCACGCACAACATCAGTTACTCGCTGACCCTCAACAGGACCTCGACCGACCAGCAGATCTATCCCCGCCAGGGTTCCGAGTTCACCCTCTCGCTGCAGTTGACCCCTCCTTTCTCGCTTCTGCGCAAGAAGGACATCAGCCGCCTCGACGCCAACGGCAACCCCACCAGGGTCAATTCCTGGCGTGACATCGATTATGACAATTACACGGCGCAGCAGCGCTACAAGTGGACGGAGTACCACAAGTGGAAGATCTCCGGCGCCACTTACACCAAGCTCATCGACAACCTCGTGCTCATGACACGCGCGCAGTTCGGCTACCTCGGATACTACAACCGTAACTGGGGCTATTCACCTTTCGAGGGCTTCATGGTCGGCGGCGACGGCATGTCGGGCTATTCCACTTACGGTACGGAAGTCGTCTCTCTCCGAGGCTACCAGAACTACTCCCTGACTCCGCAGACGGTTTCCAAGTACAATACTTCCAACATGACGTACTCAGGTAACGTCTATGACAAGTTCACGGTCGAGCTGAGGTATCCCGTGATCCTCCAGCCCACCTCCACCATCTTCGCCCTGCTCTTCCTCGAAGGAGGAAACTGCTGGGCTGACATCCACGACTTCAACCCGTTCCAGATCAAGCGTTCCGCCGGTGTCGGCGTTCGCGTGTTCCTCCCCATGATCGGCCTGCTCGGCGTTGACTGGGGATGGGGATTCGACGATTCCCAGTACGGCAGGAGCCAGTTCCACTTCGTAATCGGACAACAGTTCTAAAGAATAATTCAAAAATTGTTTGTGATATGAAAAGAATCCTTTTGTTCGCCGCAATGGCATTGATTTCCGCCGCGGCTTTCGCACAGCCGAAGTTCGCGCACGTGAACTTCACCGAGCTCTACCAGCTCATGCCTGAGGCCGACCAGGCCAGGGCCACCCTCAACGCCGCAACCGCGGAGGCTCAAGAGACCTACCAGACCATGATCGACGAGTATCAGAACAAGGCCAACCAGTATCAGCAGAAGGCCTCCACCTGGACCCAGACCATCCGTGAGAGCAAGGAGAAGGAACTCTCCGACATCCAGCAGCGCCTCATGGAGTTCGAGCAGAGCATCCAGCAGGAACTTGCCGCCAAGCAGAACGAGCTGATGGCACCCCTCGTGCAGAAGGCCCAGGATACCGTCAACTCCCTCGCCAAGGCAGGTGGTTACATCTATGTGTTCGACGCCAACTCCTTGCTCTACATCGATCCCGCGCAGAGCACTGACCTGACCCCCTCCGCCCGCAAGGCACTTAATATCCCCGAGGGCAGGACCCTCGAGACCCTGCAGGCTGAGCTTCAGGCTGCAGCCCAGGCACAGTAGATAACTGAACTATAAGGGGCGGAACGGTTTGTTCCGCCCTTTTCCAACCACATAATTACATAACCAAATAACCGTAATGCAACACAAGGTAATTGATACTAAAGATGTTGTAATTCGTTTCGCGGGAGATTCAGGTGACGGCATGCAGCTCACCGGGTCTCTCTTTGCCGATATGTCGGCCATCTATGGAAACGAATTGTCCACTTTCCCGGATTATCCTGCGGAGATACGCGCGCCACACGGCACCGTCTCCGGAGTCTCCGGCTTCCAGGTGCACATCGGAAGCGCGGACGTCAATACTCCGGGAGATTTCTGCGACCTCCTGGTCGCCATGAATCCTGCAGCTCTCAAGGCGAATGCCAAATGGTGCAAGCCGACGGCCATGATCCTCGTCGACAGCGACTCCTTCGACGAGTCGGGAATGAACAAGGCCGGGTTCAAGACGGAGAATCCCTTCGAGGAGCTCCATGTCGAGGACAGGACCCTGCTCATCGCCCCCATCACCACCCTCACGGAAGAGAGCCTGAAGGACTCCGGTATGGACGCCAAGGCCATCCACAAGTGCAAGAACATGTTCACGCTCGGAATGGCCTGCTACATCTACAACCGCCCCCTCGAGTACATTTACCAGTATCTCGAGCGCAAGTTCTCCAAGAAACATCCCGAGGTGATAGCCCCCAACAAGAAGGTGCTGAACGACGGATTCAACTATGCCGCTAACGTCCAGGCTATCGCCAATACCTATACCGTGGCTCCCGCCAAGCTAAAGAAGGGAACTTACCGCAACATCACCGGCAACCAGGCCACGGCCTGGGGCCTGCTCGCCGCTTCGGAGAAGTCGAGCCTGCCGCTCTTCTGCGGCTCCTATCCCATAACGCCGGCTACGGCCATCCTGGAGGAGCTCGCCATCCACAAGAGCCTCGGCGCCAAGACCTTGCAGGCCGAGGACGAGATTGCGGGCATATGCACTGCCATCGGCGCCTCCTTCGCCGGCAACCTCGCCGTCACCACCACTTCCGGCCCCGGCCTTTCGCTCAAGAGTGAGGCCCTCGGACTGGCCGTCATGGCCGAGCTTCCGCTCGTCATAGTCGACGTCCAGCGCGGCGGCCCTTCGACCGGCCTTCCGACCAAGACCGAGCAGACCGACCTCGGCCAGGCGCTCTACGGCCGCAACGGCGAATGCCCGATTCCCATCGTGGCCGCCCATTCGCCCGCCAACTGCTTCGACGCGGCCTTCAACGCCGCCAAGATTGCCCTGGAGCACATGACTCCCGTCATCCTCCTTTCCGAGGGATTCCTTGGGAACGGCTCCGAGCCCTGGCGCATCCCTTCCATGTCCGACTATCCCGAGATCAAGCCGCCTTTCGTGGACGGCGTCCTTTCCGAGGGGGAGAAATACTATCCGTTCCAGCGTGATCCCGAGACGCTCGTGCGCCGCTGGGCCCTTCCGGGTCAGAAAGGCTTCGAGCACCGCGTCGGCGGTCTCGAGAAGACGCACGAGGGCGTGCTCTCGACCGATCCCGCCAACCATGCCATGATGGTGGCCGAGCGTGCCGCCAAGGTGCAGAAGATCGCGGACTTCATCCCCGCCCTCGAGGTTGACGGCCCCGCTTCCGGCAAGCTGCTCGTAGTGGGCTGGGGCGGCACTTACGGCCACATCCTTTCCGCCGTGCACGAGCTGCGCGAGGCCGGCAAGGATGTCTCCTTCGCCCATTTCGACTACATACTCCCGCTGCCGAAGAACACCGAGGAGGTCTTCTCCCGTTTCGAAAAGATCATCGTGTGCGAGCTCAACAGCGGCCAGTTCGTGAATTATCTGCGCGGCAAATTCCCGCAGTTCGATTATCTCCAGTTCAACAAGGTGCAGGGCCAGCCGTTCCTCGTGAACGAGCTCGTCTCCGCCATAAACGAGGCATTGTAGACTATGGCATATTTGACATTCAAGGATTTCAAGAGTGACCAGGAAGTCCGCTGGTGCCCCGGCTGCGGAGACCACGCGGTACTTGCCGCCCTCCAGAGGGCCCTCCCGAAAGTGAGCCAGGCCCTGAACTACGAGAAGGAACGCTACGTGGTGGTGTCCGGCATCGGATGCTCCTCGCGTCTTCCTTACTACATGGACACCTATGGTTTCCACAGCATCCACGGCCGCGCTACGGCCATATCCACCGGCATCAAGGTGGCCAACCCGACCCTGACGGTCTGGCAGGCCTGCGGCGACGGCGACGCCCTCGCCATCGGAGGAAACCATTTCATCCACGCCATCAGGCGCAACATCGACATCAACATCATGCTCTTCAACAACCAGATCTACGGTTTGACGAAGGGCCAGTATTCGCCTACTTCCAAGTTCGGCGCGATCACCAAGACCTCGCCTTACGGCACTGTCGAGCATCCTTTCAATCCCGGTTCGCTCGTGCTGGGCGCCAAGGGCACGTTCTTCGCCCGCTCCCTGGACGTCGAACTCAAGCTCAACGAGGAGATCATGACGGCCGCCGCCCTGCATGACGGCTGTTCCGTGATGGAGTTCCTGACCAACTGCGTGATCTTCAATGACGGCGCGCACAAGTCGCTGTCCGATCCCGCCGTGCGCGCCGACAACACCATCGTGCTCCGCCAGGGCGAGAAGATGATCTTCGGCAAGAACAAGGACAAGGGTCTCGTCTACGACGG
>JAFYZE010000297.1 GCA_017548805.1 Bacteroidales bacterium | reverse complement strand
TGCTGCCGGCCTCGTTGAAGCCGACCTGCCCCTCCTCGCCTATGCCGATGACCAGCAGGTCGAGGCCGCGCGCCATCCGGTCAAAAGCGGCGCAATAGTCGGACACATCCTTCTGGGACACTGTCCCATCGGGGATGTGGACATTCTCCGGAAGGATGTCGATATTGTCCAGAAGCGCAGTATGCAGACGGTGGTTGCGGCTCTGCAAATCACCCTTTGCGGCCGGATAATACTCGTCGATGGAGAAAACCTCGACATTGGAGAAAGACACTTCCCCCGCCCGGCAGCGGCGTGCAAGCTCCTCGTACAAAGTAACGGGCGTGGCTCCAGTAGTGAGTCCAAGACGGAAAACCCGTCCCCCACAGGCCTTGATGGCATCTACGACAAGGTCTGCGACTGCGACAGAAGCCTGACGCGACTCGGGATAGATGTCTGTCCAGATCTTTTCGTAATTGTGCAATATGCCTGCAGGGAGATCCTTCTCGATCAAGCCGCCTTCGTACGGCAGGGTGAAATGCTTATCAGTCATACTGCAAATCTACAAAAAAGCGAGAAAAATCGAATCGCTTTTTGCGTCATCGTCTATCCCAATCCCGTACGAAACCAGAGAAAGCACAAAACCGACCGTCCTATGCTTTCTCCGTCATATCAATCAAGTTCGATCCAGTCGGAAGAGGTGACGGTGTAAGCGCCGCATACCCCGGTGCCGCCATGGACGTTAGTATATACATACGACACAGGCGCCAGGCCGAGTTCAAAGAACTCGCTGCCGTTGTTGTTGTACTGCGCTTTCAGATAATTGTAGAAACTCTCGGAGAAACGGTATAGAACGATACTGTATGTGTAGCGCCTTTCAGACTTGCTGATAGAATTCTCCGGATACTCGTAGTAGGAACTCTTGGCGCCTTCATAACAAGTTGATGCTATGGTTATATGTCTTCGCCCTTCCTTGGATGTGTAGCCGGGTATATCCTTCCATATCTGTACAGAAGAATAGGACTCACCCCCTTTCATAAAATTGTAGTACCTGGGCATCACGCTGACCGGTGTCTCGCTGGCCGCAGACAGACTGCCCAGGTCCGTCATTGCGGTGGGCATGAGTCCTTTAGAAACCGTTCTGTGTTTGATTTCTCCCCATATCCAATCTTTGGAATCAGGGTCCCATTTAGCTTCCTGACTGTCGGTATCGGATCTCTGTAAAACAACTGCTCCATAGAATCCCCCTTCATCATTCGGATCGGCGTAATCTATATCCACATACAGCGTAAAGCTTCTCTTTTCGGGCTCGGGATTGCGAGCTTTCCATGTATAATCTGGAAATAAACCTGGCATCTCACACGAAGCGCTCACATCGTCCAAACCGGGAATCGTTGCGGTCACTTCGATAAGGTCACCCGGTGAAAACACGTGTTCCGTGGCATAAAACTGCATCCTGTCAGGGATGGAACGGTTGCTCTTTTCCAGTTCGAGGGACTGGCCGTTAACCTTGACACTTACACTCTCTCCCGAGGTCCGTTTGGGTGAGGGATATCCAATCAAGGGAGTTGTACCCTGGACTATGAAGAAGGTGGTGTCGTAATCGTTGGAGGGGATGAAAGACATCCAGACGACGCCTTCCTCCAACTGCTTGGTAATATCGAAACTGCGTTCGCAGGCAGCAAGTCCTGCGAGCACGGGAAGAATAAGGAGTATCTTTCTCATTGTCTCAGAATTTCAAGGTGTAACTTACGGTCGGGATAATGGGGATGATGCCGTATGAATGTGCTGCATATCCGTCCCACTGCTCTCCTATGGTGGCATAGATGGGATTCATCCGGCAGTATACATTATAATGCTGAAGTTCCAGGTTCTGACTTTACCGTCAGACCTTTGTTTTATCCAGTTCATACCCACGTCTAAACGGTGATAGTCAGGAAGTTTGATGTTGTATGGACCGGTATAGACTTGAATATAACTGTGCCATATGTGACCCTCGGCCTCAGTGGAACCATTGTACCTTCCCTGGCCACTGACCGTCATCCTGTTGCCGGAATGATATACCCATCCGCCATAGATTTCGAAGCGCTTGCTGAACTTGTGCGTAGCTGTGATGTTGAACTTGTGGCGGTTGTCGTTACGGTCCCGGTACCATCGGTCGCTGAATTCAGAGAAGAAACGCTCAGACCATGACAGAGTGTAGGCTATGTCGACCTTGGTCTTTTCATTCTCCCAGCCGAAAGCCATTTCAGCACCGTAGGCGCGACCCTGTCCTTTTGTGAAAACGCTCTCCCACTGGTCTACAGGCGGATAAAGGGCCGCAGGTCCGGCGTATTCGTAAATATTGTCCAGCGTCTTCCAGAACCCTTCTATGTCCAAGTGCATTCCGTGCGGGAGGGTGGTGTACAATCCAGCTGCAGCCTGTTGCGAATGCATCGGACGGATGATAGCGGTCGTAGGCAGCCAGATGTAGGAAGGCAGGTCCACATAAGTGGTCTGCAACCGATGCTCGAACTGGTTCATCAAAGTGTATGAAGCCTTCAAGGCTACAGCATCGGAGAGGTCGTAGCGAAGCGAGAAGCGCGGTTCAGGCAGCGCGTAGGCCTTTCCCTTTACAAGGAAAAGGGCCGCGCGGAAACCCGCATTTGCCGTCAGGCCCGGCAACAGGGACATTTCATCCTCGATATACACTGAGGGCTCCTCGCCGGCATAGAACAACCTGGCGCTGTTTTTATTGAACTCCTCTGTGCTGGAACCGACCTCGGCCCACTGGCGGAGGGAACGCTGCGGGCTGTAGAAGTGCTGCTCTAATGAAGCCCCGAACCGGATGTGGTGTCTTGCAGAGGGTTCCCAGTCGAAATCCGCACCCAAGCGTATGCCATGGATTCTGGAAAGGTCCGATTCCTCGGCACAGGTGAAAGTATCCCCTTCCTCTCTGTCATAATCCCAAACCTTTCCGGCATACTTCACTTTTGAAAGGTTGAACGAATAATATGTTCCTATCCTGGATACCAACTTGTCAGAGTACGTGTGGTTCCACATCAGTCCGGCCGTTGTTGATCCCCAGTTGATCACTCCGCCAAGGTCGTCATAGCCGGAGTGTTGTTCAGAATCGACAGTTCTATGTTTCAGGGTTCTATCGCCCAAGTTCAAACGGTCCATGCCGTTGAAAAGACGCAGGCGCAGATTGTCGCGGTTGCTCAAAATGTGTGTGATGCCGAGGTTGAAGTCCCAGAAAGCATATCCTCCCCTGACGATCTCACGCTTTTTGTTTTTGCTGTTTACGTATGCAATGGCAGGGATGGAGACCGTTTCCGACCATGTCCGGCGCAGGCCAAGCTGGAAAGAGGTGCGGCCATTTACTATAGGTCCTTCGAGCTGGATGCGCCCGTCAATCAGGCCAAGCGAGAAAGTCCCGTGCCTTTCATACATATCTCCGTCACGGGTGGTAACGTCCACCACTGACGACAGGCGGCCGCCATATCGTGCAGGAAAACCGCTCTTGTAGAAATCAACTCCGTCCACCACATCAGTGTTGAATGCCGAGAACAAGCCAATGAGATGACTGGAATTGTAGATGGAAGAGCCGTCCAGGAGGAAGAGGTTGTCACCTCCCGTTCCGCCATGGACGAACAGGCCGGACATCAACTCCGTACCGGAAGCCACGCCCGGAAGGAGCTGTAGCGTCTTGATGAGGTCGGGGGTGCTGAACACGGCAAAGCCTTTGTTCAGCTCCTTCCCGTCAATACGCGTCAGGCCGGTCTGCGTCCGCGTAATGCGGCGCAGGCGGTCGGCCGACACCTTCGCCGCCACGAGCGTATCCCCCCAGGCGGCCTCGATATGCGAGGGACGCAGCGTGTCGAAAACCATTACAGGCTCCTCATATGTGACTTGAAGCGGTTCTCCATCACGTCGTAGCACAACGGTGTGTCCTCGGATCTCATATGCGATTCCGCTCCCTTCGAAAAGGTCCCGGAGGCTGCGCGTCAGGGACGTGTTGTCGCCAATGCTTGGGCTTATACCATCAAGCGGAAGCGATGAATCATAGACAAATGTGACTTCAAATCTGTCTTTTAATGCATTTATCTCCTCGAAATATGTCCGATTCTGGGCTTGTGCCGGCATCACGCAAAACAACATCAAGGCTGCAAATTGTGATAATATCGTTGTTCTCATAATGTCTGGGCTATTGGGCTTTCCGGTAGTGTTCTTCAGTGATGGTGTACATGTATGTCGGCATAACATCCCCACCAAAGCTGCTGCTTCCGTCTTTCCTTGCGATTTCATCCAGTTCCTCTTTCAGCTGGGATGTAATATTCGTGTATGATTCCATCAGAAGCGGGGAACCTATGGAATAGTCCTCGTTATAGACAAGTTTCTTCCCATCATCAAAAGTAATGGTAAATTCCGAGAAATAATCGAAACCGGCTACGGCTGTTGCCATTTCCCTATGGCCGGGATAGACTTTTAATGAAAACTCTGTTTGCTGGAGAGTCTTGACATTAGTATATAAGATGCATTTGATTTCTACCGGATGCCCGGATTCGTTATCGTACATAAGCACCCTTTTGTCTATATCGTCAGGGTCAAACTGATTGCATCCTCCCAAAAGCAAAAGACAGGCAACTGCAATGCACTGGACGGAGATAAATCTATGAAAAAACCTTTGCATGTTCTGATCTAATTGGAAATGATATCGATGGCCAGTGCGGATTCGATGGCTGAAATGACGTGGGCGAGGCCGTCGGAGACAAGGAATTCTCCGGTGAGGGATGTGCCCGTGGCATTTCCGCGGGCAACGGTCAGCTCCGTCCCGAAGAGGGAGGACAGTTCAGCGAGGACGTTTTCAAGCGGGGTGGCGTTGTATACCAGACGCCCCGTGGCCCAAGTGTCGGGATTGGAGGACGTGTCGATAAAGACTGGGATATCAGCCCCTTCCATGAGGACCGCGAGCGTCCCGGCCGTCATTTCGAGGCCCGTGTCCGACTGTTCCTTCGCGAACAGGACATGGCCCTCGCGGACGTAGACTTCGGAGCGTTCCGCGTCGAACTGGAACTTCGTTCCAAGGACGCGGACGCGGGCTTCGCCGGAGAGCACCTCGAAGGGGGCCTCGGGGTTGCGCTCCACCTCGAAATAGCCGGTGCCGTTGAGGCGGACCGTGCGGTCTTTGGCGAAGCGACGCGGCTGGAAGGCCAGCGAAGCGCCTTCCTTGAGCGTTACGGTGGAGTGGTCCGGAAGCACGACGGTAGAAGCCGTTGTCTCCTCCCAGACGTTCATCCTAGAGTGGTGCAGTGCCAATCCGGAAAGGATGACCGCCACCGCGGCAGCAGCGGCGGACAGTCCTACGACCGCCCTGCGTCTCCTCCAGGCACGGTCGATACCGACAGCCTTGCGTAAACGGCCTATCGCGCTGGCCGGATCGAACAGCCTGCGCCGGTAATGGCGTAGGACAAACTGGAGCGATTCTTCATTGTTTTTCACAGGCATAAAGCAGAGTTTTTACCATTAAGACTCTGCAATAGGGAAAAAGTACTATCCTGTGCAGAAGAAAAATGAGAAAATCTTCAATGGGAGGTTCCGGAGGCCTTCCATGGCCTTGGAAATGTGGTTGCGGACGGTATGGACGGAGATGCCGAGGTGGTAGGCGATGTCCTCATACTTCATGCCGTCGCGTTTGCTCATCAGGAGGACCTGGCGCCTCCTTTCCGGCAGGGAATCGATGGCGGACCACATCCTGGCCTCGATCTCGGAACGGTCTTCGAGCCCCTCGTCCGGAAGGTCTTCCAGAATGCCGTCTGAAAGGCCTTCCGTACTCTGGCGCTGCTTCTTCAGGAATGTCAGGCATCCGTTCCGAACCGATGCATAGAGATAGGACTTGACATCCCTGATATCATCCTTCCTTTGCCACAAGCCCACGAAAGCGTCCTGCACGATGTCCTCGGCCGCACCCGCATTCTCGACGAAGTGCAGGGCGTAGATGCACAGCTGCCTATAATACTGCTTGAAGCTTGACTGGAAGGAATGGTCGTTCATCTTCTGCGCATTTGCTCTGCAGGAAGGTTGGAGTAGTCCGGCAGGACGTAGGAGGCGTTGCGGAGGTAGAAGGCGCTCTGGCGCAGGCCGCGGAGGATGTTGGGGGTACTGGCGTACTCCATCTCGACGACATAAGCCTTCATGCCGGCACGGGCGGCGTTGTTGAAGATCGCCTCGAAGTTGACCATTCCGCTCTGGCCGAGCTCATATTTGTCCTTGATGTGCAGGACCTCGAAACGGCCGGGATACTTGTTGAAATACTCCACAGGGCTCGCGTTGCCTATGACGGCCCAGTAGACGTCCATCTGGAAGAAGACATTCTCCGGAGCTGTGTGGCTGATGAAATAGTCGAGCATCGTGGTACCGGCCACCTTGTTGAACTCATGGTCGTGGCTGTGGTAGCCGAAGCGGATGCCCGCTTCGCGGCATTTGGCGCCGATGGCCTCGAGATACGAGGCCATCGTAGCAAGTTCGGCCTCTGTCTCGGGCATAGGCGAGTATGTCATGACTATCCTGGGGATGCCAGCAGCCTTGTGCGCCGCAATGCAGGCATCCCACCACTTGAGAGCCTCCGAGAAGTTGCCGGAGACCAATTCAGCCCTGCTCAGGCCGTGGGTCGCGTGCGAAGAGATGATCTTGAGCCCGTATTTCTCCACCTCGCTGCGGAACGCAGCCGGGGCAAGGCCGGAGAACATGCCGTCGGCATAGCTGATGGCCTCGACTCCGGTGTAACCCAGTTCGGACAGTCTCCTGAGCACATAGTCATGATTCTTGGCGAAAAGTTCCGGAGTACCGATGAGCGAACGGACGGAGTAGAGCTGGACCGCCATCTCCTTCTTCGGGGCGGTCAGCTCTTCTGTCGTACGGTAGCTGATGTAGGCGAATTTCTTGCTGTCAGGACTCCAGGAATTGACGTTGATGCTGCCCTGACCGCCGAAAAACTCCACCAGGACCTTGGGCTCGCCGCCGGTGGCGGGAATCATGCGGATCTGTACGTTCAGGTCAGGCAGATGCTGCGAAGGCTGAAGCTCGTAGTCATGATAGGCGATGTAAACGACTTTCTGGCCGTCTGGGGAGATGTGCGGGAACCATGAATTCATATCCTCGTCGAAGGTCATCTGCGTCTGGTCCTTGCCGTTGGCCCTCATGCGCCATGCCTGCATGCGGCCGGTGCGCTCGCTGTTGAACCAGATATACTTGCCGTCACGGCTGTATTCCGGACCGTCGTCCACGCCGGGAGCGTCGGTCATGCGGATTTCCTTTCCGCCCTTGATAGACATGGTATAGACATCCTGGCTGCGCTCCTCACCAGTCCCGCGCTGGGCGAAATAGGCGATAGTCTTCCCATCAGGGCTGATGCCGTGGAGGTAGCTGGTGCTGAGCGGAGTGATCTTGCGAGGCTCGCCGCCCTCGAAGGGCATGATGAACACATAGGATCCTCCCCTGCTGACCGAAGGGTCGTTGCTGCTGAGGCCTATCCATTTGTTGTCGACGGTGACGACATGGTCGTTGTTGCACTGGGTGATGGAGCCGGTGGGGATTTCGATCGGGTCCGTAGAGCCGTCGGGAGCCATCTTGTAGAGCTTGCCGCCGGAATTGAACACGAGCCATTGGCCGTCAGGGGTCCAGTCTGGGGCCTCCACGACATAGTCGAACTCCTTGATGACCTTGTGGGTGCCGCTGTCCAGATCGTATATCTCAAGATAACTGTGCACCGGTGTCGGATGCTGGGCGAATGCCACGAAAGCAGCGAAGGAAAGCAGCGCAAGGCTGAGGATTCTTTTCAGATTCATATTCGTTTATGTTTAAGGTTTTACCATTCGAAAAGCAGAAGGGATGTTCCCTGACGGGGAAGTCGGAATGAGACGGCACAGCTTCCTTTCCTGACCTTCACGTCCCTGGCGGGTTCGAACTCGGCGAGTTTACCCGCCTGCTCGAGGGCTTTGTACTGTGCGGGAGAGGGATCCTGTGGAGAACCCATCGCAAGCCAAGCCTCATAGGAATTGCTGTGGTCGGCGTCGATACGATAGTGTTTCAGGGTGGCTTTCTTTACGGGTATGCCGCTGATGCGCACTTCCACTTCCGAACCCCAGTCGGGGATGTTGTCATCGTGGTAGTCCCAGACCATGACGGCGAGGGACCGCTCCGACAGCGAGGCCAGGGCCGAGACGTCGTCGCGGTCCCTGACGCTACCCTCGAGCATCTCGTCCAGCGAATAGGCATTGCCCTTCACTGCCACACGGTCACCGGACATCTTGCCGAACATCCGGAAAGCATTGAGCACGGGCTTGTCCACTCCGTTGGTCGCGAGGTCCCGGAAGCCGTGGAACCACGGCTGGTCCTCGAACTCGAAGGCCCAGGTCACGGCCCCGGCGAGGCGCACGCCGTGCCTGGCGGCAATCTCGTATTTGCGGGCGAAGGTCGCCGCCGTGTAGCTGGAGTACATCGTGCCGTTGCGGTAGGCATTCTCTGGATTGGTATACATGCCGCAGGCAGCGCAGCCTTCAGGATCGGATTCGCCGATGACAATGGGCAGATCCTTGAACTTGGGATACGAAGCCACTATTGCACAGCCTGCGTCGATGGCCCGGAGCTGGGCTCCGGCGTTCATCCTGACATGCCCGTCCACGATGGTGGGCGAGCCCTTGGCGTGGAAGGCGATGAAGTCCAGGTGCGAGCCTTTCCCTCCAGTTACGTAGTTCGTGCCCTCGGAACAATGGTCCAGGAAGGTCTTGAGATAGTTCGCAGCCCTGCCGCCGTTGGGATTGGTGGTGTCGGGGCCTCCGACGATGGCAGTCGGCAAAGCCCGCTTGATAGCTTCCGAGGTGTAGTCGTACAGCTTGCAGAACTCCTCCGGCGTACCATGCCAATACCCTATGTCAGGCTCGTTCCAGAGCTCCCACCACCAGGTCTCCACCTCTTCCTGCCCGTATCTGTCGATACTGTGCCGAACCCACTGGTACACGAGCTCGGCCCATTTCTCATAGTCGCTGGGAGGATATGTCCATCCGGTGAAAAGGTCCCTCTGGTTTTCGGGACTCCAATGATGCCGGTAGTGCGTCTCGGCGGTCGTCAGGGCCTCCGGCATGAACCCCACCTCGACCAGCGGCTTAATGCCCCTGTCCACGAATGTGTCGAATATATGGTCGATGATCTCCCAGTAGTAGACGGAATTCCCGTCGGAATCCTCGGTATATATGTTGGTGGAGCCCCATTTCATGGCTGCTACTCCGTCACCTGAAGTCATGAGGTTGTGCGTGCGGATCCTGACAGGGACGGGACTCAGCTCCGCAATCTCTGACAGGAGCTTGCGCCCGTCTTTCATCGTCGTATAGTTCGGCTCGTCATAACCGAACCAGGCCCAGATCGGATCCATGGCCCCGACCTTTTCAGCGGCGTTCACCTCCAAGGTGACTTTCTGCTGTGCGAAAAGGGACGACGCCAGCAGGATCAGCAGTGAGAAGGTGAGGATTCTTTTCATAGCATTGAAGGTAAAGTATTTCTCTTTTGCAATATACAAAGAAAGATTGAATCCGTCTTTAAATCGTGTTATTTTCCTATATTTGTCTATCTAACCGCTTGCAGACATGAGAATCCCGCTTTTCCTTGCCGCCATGCTTACAGCGGCGCTCGCCGCCCCGGCCCTCCGCGCCCAGACCGTCATCCCCCTCAACCACGAGACCGACGGACGCTATACCATGGAAGCCTCCGTCAACGGCGTAGGCGTCAGGACATATTACACGCCCGAAAGCTGGTACGCCAGCGTATCGAGCACCACCTATATGTTCCTCTACGAGAACGGCTACATCGCCGATGCCGACGTTAACGGCATGACCACGGTGAAGATGCCCAACGGCAGCTCCACCAAGGCCGCTTCATTCGTCATCCGCAGCCTCAAGATAGGCAAGGTCATAGTCCAGAACCTCCCGGCATTCGTCATCACCAAGCAGACCGTGCCCCTGCTGGTCGGCAATTCCGCTTTCGACTGCTTCGGCACCGTGTCGCAGGAGGGCAGCCGGCTCATCATAGACGACCGTTTCGAGGAAGACTTGCAGACGGCGGCCGCTCCGGTCGAAGAGGAGCAGGACACCGCTGAAGAGATGGTGAAAGTCCTCAAGGCCCATCTGGACGCCAAGGAGTACGCCCAGGCGGCCGACATCTTCGCCACACTCCGGGAAATGGACGTGCTGACCATGTACAGCGAGTACCAGTACGCGATGGTGCTGAACATCCTGCGCCGCAACGACGACTGCATCGCCCTGATCAAGCCCTGGCTGGACGCCAATCTCGGCAAGTCCCTCACGCTCGACTACTGGATGTATGACGCGCTCGGCGACTGCTACGCCCGCAAGGGCAGCAAGGCTACTGCCATCAAGTACTACGAGGAGGCCGTAGCGGCCTACTGCCGCATGTTCAACACCACGGAGAAGGAGATCCGCAAGAGCAAATTCAAGGATGAGACCCTCGGATACACCTTATACGACCTGGCCATGCAGTATGCCAACATCGATATCAGCAAGACTTACTACTACGCTTCACTTGCCGCAAAGAGCGGCAACGTTGCAGCCATGGATTACTGCCTGAAATCCAAGATTTCATACTAGGACACAGAACACAAACCAATCCAACATGAAAAGAATACTGACCGTTCTCCTTTTTTCCTGCCTGCTGGGCGCCGCCCAGGTGATGGCGATCGACCACAAGGGGATAGCGCATTATGACCTGTCTCCCGGCCGCTTCCCCGTGATTGCGGGCGGGACCCCTACCGCCATCCTCGCGGATGAGGCGGACAACAGCGCAGTACAGATTGCGCTGAAAGCGCTCCAGAAAGATTTCAAGGCCGTCGGCGGCACCGAAGCTTCGCTCGTGAACGAGCCGCGCTCCGGCCGGATGATCATCATCGGAACCATCGGGACGAAATACATCTCGCAGATCCTCGACAGCGGCAAGATCGACCGCTCCGAACTCGAGGGCAGGAATGAGAAATACATCATGACCGTCGTCAAGGATCCGCTTCCGGGCGTTTCCGAGGCCCTCGTCATCGCCGGAAGCGACCGCAGGGGTACGGTCTACGGCATCTACGAGCTCAGCGAGCAGATGGGCGTTTCACCCTGGTATTTCTGGGCCGACACGCCGATAGGGCATCATGACAATGTCTCCATCGAGCCGGGCACTTACACCGCCGGCGAGCCCGCGGTCAAGTACCGCGGCATCTTCCTCAACGACGAGGCCCCCTGCCTTACCGGCTGGGTGAAGAACTATTACGGCACGGACTTCGGCGGGCATGAGTTCTACGCCGATGTCTTCGAACTCATCCTCCGCCTGCGCGGCAACTTCCTGTGGCCGGCAATGTGGGGCTGGGCATTCTATGCCGACGATCCTCTCAACTCCAAGACCGCCGACGAGATGGGCATCGTGATGGGTACTTCACATCACGAGCCGATGGCCCGCAACCACCAGGAGTGGGCCCGCGACCCCAAGGCCTACGGCGGAGTCTGGGACTACACCAAGAACAAGAAGGAGCTCCAGCGCTTCTTCCGCGAGGGTATCGAGCGCTCCAAGAACAACGAAGACCTCATCACCATCGGCATGCGCGGCGACGGTGACGCCGCCCTCGCCGGCTCCGACGAGGACAACATCAAGATGATGGAAGGCCTCTTCAGGGACCAGCGCCAGATCATCAGGAAAGTGACTGGCAAGCCCGCCGAGCAGCGTCCCCAAGTATGGGCCCTCTACAAGGAGGTCCAGCTCTACTACGAGAAGGGACTCCGCGTTCCCGATGACGTCATCATCCTCATCTCCGATGACAACTGGGGCGATGTCCGCAAGCTCCCCGACGCCGCCGAGCGCCAGCACAAGGGCGGATGGGGCATGTATTACCACGTGGATTACGTGGGCGCACCTCGCAATTCCAAGTGGCTCAATGTCACCCCGGTACAGCACCTCTGGGAGCAGATGCAGCTGACCTACGACTACGGCGTGGACAAGATCTGGGTCCTCAACGTCGGCGACCTCAAGCCGATGGAGTATCCCATCTCGCTGTTCCTCGACATGGCCTGGAGCCCGTTCAAGTATTCGGCCTCCACGCTGCTCGAGCATACCTACGGATTCTGCGAGCAGCAGTTCGGCGCCGACCAGGCGGAGGAGGCGACGCGCATCCTCAACCTGCTGTGCAAATACAGCGGCCGCATCACGGCCGAAATGCTAGACAAGAATACCTACAATCTGGAGTCCGGAGAATGGAAGCAGGTGGCCGACGAGTGGGCCCGCCTCGAGGCGGAGGCCCTGCGCCAGTACCTGACCCTCGATCCGAAATACCGCGATGTATACCAGCAGGTCATCCTCTTCCCTACCCAGGCTCTGGCGAATGTCTATGACATGTATTACTCGCAGGCGATGAACCACAAGTACCTCGCCGAGGGCAATCCCGCCGCCAACGAGTGGGCCGACCGCTGCGAGAGGGACTTCAAGCGCGACGCTGAGCTCAACGCCGCATACAACACCGACATCGCCGGAGGCAAATGGAACGGCATGATGACCCAGAAGCATATCGGCTACACCAACTGGAACGACAACTTCCCGGCTGACACCCAGCCGGCCGTAGGCCGTTTCGAGGAGATCAAGCCGGGGCTCTATGAGTTCACGGAGAAGGACGGTACGGTGACCATGGAGGCGGAGCATTTCTACGCCACCAAGGATGCCGCAGAGGCGAAATGGACGGTCATCCCCTACATGGGACGCACCCTCAGCGGCATTTCTCTCCAGCCTTACAGCAAGGCTACGGACGGGGCCGAAATCAGCTACAAATTCACGCTCACCTCTGATGTCAAGAGCGTGAACATACATTTCATCCTCAATGCCACGCTGGCATTCGCGCGCCGCGAAGGCCACCGTTTCACGGCCAGCATCGACGGAGGTCCCGCGAAGGAAATCAACTTCAACGGCCGCCTCAACGAGGAGCCGGAGAATATCTATTCGGTCTATTATCCCACCGTCGCCACCAGGGTGGTCGACGCAGTGGAGAGCTTCGACATCGCCGGGGCGGCGGGCGAGCACACGCTCACCATCAAGCCGATAGAGCCCGGAACCGTGTTCGAGAAGATCGTTATCGACTGCGGCGGCTTCGTGCCTTCGTATCTCTTCGGCAAGGAGAGCCCTTCGGCACGCCCTTCCGAGGTGCAGGAGATCCCGAGCAACAGGCCGCAGATGCCGCGCTTCACCCAGGAGCAGCTGGAGCAGTTCCGCAGGATGCGCGAGGAGCAGGAGGCCGGACAG
>JAFYZE010000296.1 GCA_017548805.1 Bacteroidales bacterium | reverse complement strand
CTTGAAGCTGACCGTGCGCCCGTGCGAGTCAGTGAGCCGCCCGTCGTCCAACACCTGCAGGAGGATGTTGAACACGTCAGGATGCGCCTTCTCGATCTCGTCCAGCAGGATGACGGAGTAGGGCTTGCGCCGTACCGCCTCCGTGAGCTGTCCGCCCTCGTCGTAGCCGACGTATCCCGGAGGCGCTCCGACGAGGCGGCTGACGGTGTGGCGCTCCTGGTATTCGCTCATGTCGATGCGGGTGATCATGGACTCGTCGTTGAACAGGAACTCAGCGAGGGCCTTGGCCAACTCGGTCTTGCCGACACCGGTCGTGCCCAGGAAGAGGAACGATCCGATGGGCCGCTTCTCGTTGGAGAGACCGGCGCGCGAACGGCGCACGGCGTCGGACACCGCCGCTATGGCGTTGTCCTGGCCGACGACGCGCTTGTGCAGCGCGTCCTCCATACGCAGGAGCTTCTCCTTCTCACTCTCGAGCATCCTGTTCACGGGGATGCCGGTCCAGCGGGCCACGATCTCGGCGATGTCCTCGGGGTCCACCGCCTCGTTGATGATAGGATCCTTGATGGCGGCCTGTCGCTCGGTCAGCTCGTCGATGCGCTTCTGGGCGGCGGCCATCTTGCCGTAGCGCAGCTCGGCGACCTTGCCGTAGTCGCCCGCGCGCTCCGCCTGGGCCGCCTGGTTGCGGTAATCCTCGATCTCCTGGCGAGCTGTCTGCAGGTCCCTGAGTATGCCTTTCTCCTCGTCCCAGCGCTTCATCAGTCCCGCGCGTTTCTCCGTGAGCTCCTTCAGCTCGGATTCGATCTTGTCCATCTTGAGCGAGACTCCCTCACGCTTGATGGCCTCCTTCTCGATTTCGAGCTGGCGGATCTGGGAATTGAGGATGTCGATGGGCTCCGGAACGGAGTTCATCTCAAGCCTGAGCTTCGAAGCCGCCTCGTCCACGAGGTCGATGGCCTTGTCCGGGAGGAAACGGTTGTTGATGTATCGGTGCGAGAGGTTCACTGCCGCGATGAGAGCGTCGTCCTCGATGCGGACATGGTGGTGGTTCTCGTATTTCTCCTTGAGTCCGCGGAGGATGGAGATGCTTTCGGCCGGGCTGGGCTCGTCCACCATCACCATCTGGAAGCGGCGCTCGAGGGCCTTGTCGGTCTCGAAGTACTTCTGGTATTCGTCCAGGGTGGTCGAGCCGATGGTCCTGAGTTCGCCGCGCGCGAGGGCGGGCTTAAGGATGTTGGAAGCATCCATGGCCCCGCTCGAGCGCCCGGCGCCCACAAGGGTGTGGATCTCGTCGATGAAGAGGATGATCTCCCCTTCGCTATCCACGACCTCCTTGACGACGCCCTTGAGGCGTTCCTCGAATTCGCCCTGGTACTTTGCGCCCGCGATCAACGCGCCCATGTCGAGCGAATAGACCTTGCGGCTCTTGAGGTTCTCGGGGACGTTTCCGTCCACGATCTTTTCGGCGATCCCTTCCGAGATCGCGGTCTTGCCGACACCCGGTTCGCCCACCAGGATAGGGTTGTTCTTCGTGCGCCGGCTGAGTATCTGCAAGACCCTCCTGATCTCGTCGTCCCGGCCTATGACCGGGTCGAGCTTCCCTTTCGCCGCCAACTCGTTGAGGTTGGTGGCGTACTTGCTTAGAAATTGATAATCAGTCTTTTCCATACCATTCATATTAAACTGCCGCACTCGGGCGGCACAATAACCAAAAATCGTCCGTTCCGGTGAAGGAACAGACGATCTCCGTCAAATTATATTCCAGCCCTTGCCGGACTGACAATCTGTCAGTTACTCGGTCGGGGCGGTGGGAGCCTCCTGCTGGATGGGGGCGGTGGGGAACTCCGGCTGCGACTGGGTAGCGACGTTCTCGATCTGGTTGGTCACGTCCATGTCGGCGCCGTTGGTGCCGGTGGTGAAGGAGGTGACGATGGAGAGCACGAGGATGAAGGCTACGAGACCCCAGGAGACCTTCTCGAGAAGGTCGGCGGTCTGGCGGACGCCGAAAGTCTGGTTGCCGGCGATGAAGTTGCTGGCGAGACCCTCACCTTTGCCGTTCTGGAGCAGCACCACGAGGACGAGGAGTGCCGAAGCGAGGAGGATGAGAATGGTCAGAATGGTAAATAATGCGTTCATATCGTTATGTTTTATTTATCTGTCTGTTACCCCAATTTTTGGATAAGGGCTGCAAAGTAAGCATTTTTTTCTGGATAACGCAAGAGTAGTTTCGAATAAATGAATTTTGCCTGCTCGTAATACCCCTGGTCGATATATATCTGGGCGAGCGTCTCGGTGCAGAATTCGTCGACGATTTCCTGCTCTGTCTTCTCGCGGACTTCCTCTCCCTTGGCCTTCGAAGCGAAAGACGAGAAGATGTTGTCGTCGGTCTTGCGGACCGAATCGTACTCGTCCTGGGAGAAAAAGTCGCCGCCCACCACGCGGGTCTTGTGCTTCGGCTCGGAGGCCGCCGCAGGCTCCTCGCCGACGGTATAGCTCTTTATGAGCTCCTCGAGGTTGCTGTCGGAGTAGTCCCTGGCCCTGCCGGCCCGGACGATGTCCGAAATGATACGGCGCGAACCCACGTACAGCGCGGCGGTGGCGTAGTCGCGGCTGCCCCAGCCCTCGCCGCCGACGCGCGACATGCGCAGGCACATCTCCTTGCGCGCCGCGCCGAACCACGGATAGAGGTTCACCACGCCGGCGAGCTCGTCGATGTTGAGCGAATTGAGATGTATGCAGCCGTTTACCATTGCGCTACCGTTGCGTTGAAGATGTCCTCGATAAGTTTCTTGACGATCTGGTTGCAGAGCGTCTCCTGTACGGCGTCGAGGGACTGCATGGAGTCGTAGTCCTCGTAAGCCGAGAAGTTCTGTTCCAGGTTGTCCTCGGGGTATTTGCGGTTGGTGAAAGTGACCTTCACCGTGACGGTGAGGCGGTTCTGGGCGGCGACCTCGTCGGCTGTCACCGCCGTCGCGCTCACGTCATAGCCCGTGACCTGGCCCTCGATCTCGAGGTCGCCGTCAAGGTCGACCTGCTCCAGGCGCGTCATCTTGCGGAACTGGGTGCGGAGCTCCTCGGTGAGCAGGTTGCTAAGCGAGGGGTTGACCTTCTCGGCTGTATACTCGAAATAGTTGATGGTGATGGTATGGACGTCGGGCTGGATGGACGTTCCTGAGAACGAATAGATGCCGCAGCTTCCCGCCAGGACGGCGGTCAGCGCAAGCGCGCATGCGGCGAGTATGTGGCGGAATGTCTTCATCGTTTCGTTTCCTTTGCGAGCCGGCGATAGAGCGTGCGCTCGGAGATGCCGAGCTCCGCGGCGGCCAGCTTGCGGTTGCCGCCGTGCTTCTCGAGGGCCTTCTGGATGAGGTCCTCGCTCACTTTCTGGAGGGAGAGGTCCGCCGCCTCGGAAGGGACCTGCTCCTGCATGTCCGGCTCCTGCCAGTCGGCCTCGTCGTACGGCTCCGGCTCGCGGGCCTCGGACACTTCGTGTACGGGCCCCGCCGGGACGGCCGGCAGCCGGTGCTGCGCCGCCTGGCCTCCGCTGTATACGGCCATCTTCAGCTGGTCCACCTCCTGGCGGAGGTCGAGGATGGCCTTGATGAGCATCTTCTTCTCATCGTCGTTGAAGGCGCTGCCGTGCGCTTCGCTGACGGCGGGCAGCACGGTCTCCTCCTCCTTCGGGAGGTATTTGCGCAGCGTCTCGGCGTTGATCTCGCAGCGCTCCGCGCCGGGCGTGAGCTTGACCGACTCGAGTGCTGAGACGGTCTCCGCGATATTCTTGAGCTGGCGGATGTTGCCCGGCCAGCGGTAGTTGCACAGCGCGATGATGGCGTCGTGCGTGAGGGTTATCTTGCACACGCGGTATTTCTCCGAGAAGTCCGAGGTGAACTTGCGGAAAAAGAGATAGATGTCGTCCTTGCGGTCGCGGAGGGCCGGCATGCGTATCTGGATGGCGTTGAGACGGTAGTACAGGTCTTCGCGGAACTTGCCCTGGCTGACGGCGTACAGCAGGTTGACGTTGGTCGCGGCCACGACGCGGACGTCGGTCTTCTCCACCTTGGAGGAACCGACCTTCATGTATTCGCCGTTCTGCAACACGCGGAGGAGCATGACCTGGGTGCTCATGGGCAGCTCGCCGACCTCGTCGAGGAACAGGGTGCCGCCGTTGGCCTCCTCGAAGTATCCCTTGCGGGTCTCGGTGGCCCCGGTGAAAGAGCCTTTCTCATGTCCGAAGAGCTCGGAGTTGATGGTGCCCTCTGGGATGCCGCCGCAGTTCACGGCGATATACCTGCCGTTGCGCCTGCGGCTGTTCTGGTGGATGATGAGCGGGATGTTCTCCTTGCCCACTCCGCTTTCTCCCGAGACGAGAACGGTGAGGTCGGTGGGGGCCACCGCAATGGCGGTCTCCAGGGCCCTGTTGAGCGCGGGGTCGTTGCCGATGATGTCGTATCTGTTCTTGAGTCTCTGTAATTCCTGGCTGTCCATAAAAAAGCTTTGGGACCGACAAAGTTACGAAAATCACTTTAAATAAAGCATCCGGGCCAGTGGGAAAAAAGCAAAGAAATAGTTATATTTGCAAGGTATAATGCTCCGGAAGGACCAAAATAAGTAATCAATAAACCTTTTTTATTTATGAAAAAAGCAATCAAGATCCTGGCTGTGGCCATCCTCGCGATCACCGCAGCCGCCTGCTCCTCCGCCGAGAAGATGGCCGAGCTGGCAAACAACGTAGTGGTTACCTGCAACCCTACCGTCCTTGAGGTTGTCGGCGGCAATATCGACGCCACCCTCAACGTCACCTATCCCGAGAAGTATTTCCATCCCAAGGCCCTCCTCCAGGTCACTCCCGTCCTCGTCTATGAGGGTGGCGAGCAGGCCATGGCCCCGTTCATGTATCAGGGCGAGAAAGTCAAGGACAACTACAAGGTAGTCCCCGCCGCCGGCGGCACCGTCACCGAGCGCGTACATTTCACCTATGTCCCCGGCATGGAGAAGGCATACCTCGAACTCCGCGGCGTGGCCTCCTACAAGACCAAGGCTGTCACCCTTCCTACCCGCAAGGTCGCTGACGGCTGCAACACCACCTACATGCTCGTGAAGGATTTCGGCAACATCGGCTACAAGGCTGACAACTATCAGGATGTCATCCCTCAGACCGCAGAAGGCCAGATCCTCTACACCATCAACTCCGCAGACGTGCGTCCCGCCCAGCTCCGTGGCCAGTCCATCGCTGACTTCCAGGCCGCCCTCGACGAGATCAACGCCAACAGCCGCAAGACCCTCAAGGGTACCGAGATCGTAGCTTACGCATCCCCGGACGGCGGCGAGGCCCTCAACGACAAGCTCTCCGACAAGCGTGCCGGCACTGCCGAGAAGGCTTGGGCCAAGGTCGTCAAGGACCATGAGGCCCTCGATCCCGAGGTCAAGAGCATCGGTGAGGACTGGGAAGGCTTCAAGGAGCTCGTGAGCGAGTCCAACATCCAGGACAAGGACCTCATTCTCCGCGTCCTCTCCATGTACAGCGACCCTGCAGTCCGCGAGAGCGAGATCAAGAACATGTCGCAGGT
>JAFYZE010000295.1 GCA_017548805.1 Bacteroidales bacterium | reverse complement strand
GGCTGGGCCGAAGAAGAAAAAGAAACACTTAACGACTAACCCGATAACGCAATGAAAAAGATCTTCACCACCATCATGGCCCTGATGCTCGTCGCATCCGCAGCCAACGCACAGAGCGGAATCCTCGGATCCCTCGGTAAGATTTTCGGCGGCAACTCCGAGAACAAGGAAAACTCCACCGCCGGCAACCTCCTCGAATCCGTACTCGGAACTGTCATCTCCCAGGCCGTGACCGTCAGCTTGCCCGGCACCTGGACCTACAGCGGCATCGCCTCTGCAATCGAAACCGAAAACACCCTCACCACCCTCGCCGCCTCCACCTACAAAGAGAACCTCGAAAACAAGCTCGACGGCTATCTCAAGAAGGTCGGCATCGTGCCCGGTGTAGCGACCATCACCTTCAATAACGACAACAGCTTCGCCATCGTATCCGGTGCCAAGACAATCGCCTCCGGCACCTACACCTACGACAACAAGGCCATCGTGATGAAGTTCGGCAAACTGTACAACTACCTCACCATGGAAGGAACCGTAACGGCCTCCACCAGCGGAGCACAGGTCCTGTTCGACGCGAACAAGTTCCTCGAGTTCGCCAAGAAAGCCGTCAAGGTAGTCGGAGCCAAATCCAGCAACTCCACCGTCAACACCATCGCCAGCCTCACCGAACAGCTCTCCGGCCTCAAGCTCGGTTTCGACCTGAAGAAGTAGTCTTCACTTATGGCAAGTTTCGTCCCCCTGCACGTACATACCGAATATTCCATACTTGATGGCATGTCCAACATCAAGAAGCTCTTCGCACGCGCGGACGAGCTCAAAATGCCCGGCCTGGCCATCACCGACCACGGCAATATGTACGGAGTCAAGGAGTTCTTCGACACCAGCCAGAAGTACCCCGACATCAAGCCCATCCTGGGCTGCGAGGCGTACGTAACCTGCCATTACGACCATAAACTCAAAGACAACAACCACCGCAAATACTATCACCTCATCCTTCTGGCCAAGAACTACACCGGCTACAAGAACCTGATGAAGATAGTATCGATCGGGCACACCGAGGGCATGTACTACGACAAACCCCGCGTGAGCCACGAGGTGCTTGAGAAATACCACGAAGGGCTCATCTGCTCGTCCGCCTGCATTGCCGGCGAGATCCCCCGCGGAATACTTGCGGGAGATATGGACGCGGTAGATAAGGCCATCGAATGGCACAAAGGCGTCTTCGGCGAGGACTACTACCTCGAAGTGATGCTCCACAAGTCCGAAGTCCCCGGCCTTGCCCTCGACCTCTACCAGAATCAGCTGAAGGTCAACGAGGCCATCTTCGAACTCGGCAAGAAGCACGGAGTCAAAGTGGTCGCCACTAACGACACCCACTTCATCCGCAAGGACGACGGCCCCGCGCACGACCGCCTCATCTGCCTCACCACCAACTCCCTCGTCAGCGACCCCAAGCGCCTCCGCTACACCCAGCAGGAGTACCTGAAGAGCGAAGACGAGATGCTCGCCCTCTTCCCCGAGCACCCCGAAGCCATCTTCAACACCCGCGAGGTAATGGAGAAGGTGGAGCGCTACGACATCAACAGCCCTCACATCCTCCCGAAATTCAGCATCGACCCTGCCTTCCTGGCGGACATCGACAGCTATCTGGAGGAATATAAAGAGGTCATCGACCGCGGCCGCAACGACGAAAAAGGGAATTACCGCGGGGATGAATTCTGCCGCTCCGTCGCCTTCCTCTGCCATCTGACCTGGGAAGGAGCCCGCGAGCGCTACGGTGCCGCCCTCGACACCGACCAGGCCCTGCGCGACCGCATCGACTTCGAGCTCAAGACCATATCCTATATGGGATTCCCGGACTACTTCCTCATAGTCCAGGACTTTATCAACTGGGCCAAGAACAACGGAATCTCGGTAGGCCCCGGGCGAGGCAGCGCCGCCGGAAGCGTGGTATCCTACTGCCTCCGAATCACCAACCTCGACCCGGTGAAGTATGACCTCCTCTTCGAGCGCTTCCTCAATCCCGAGCGAATCTCGATGCCGGATATCGACGTGGACTTCGACGATGAAGGCCGCTACCGCGTGATCCAGTACGTCCAGGACCTTTACGGTGCCGACCACATCTCCCACGTCATCACCTTCGGAACCATGGCCGCCAAGCTCGCGGTGAAGGACGTCGCCCGCGTGAGCGACCTTTCCCTGAGCGAGAGCAACCGCCTCACCAAACTCATCCCCGACCGACCCTTCGTAGTGAAGGAGAACGGGGCGGACGTGGAGAAGAAGCCCACCCTCGAGAACTGCTACAAGTACGTCCCCGAACTCAAGAAGGAATACGAAGAAGGAGAACCCCTCGTGCGCGAAGTGCTGGAATACGCCAAGCGCCTGGAGGGATGCGTCCGCCAGATAGGTATCCACGCCTGCGCGATGATCATCGGCCGCGGGAATCTCACCGACTACATCCCCATCACCATGGGCGAAGACAAGGCCACCGGACAGAAGGTTTGGGTCAGCCAGTACGAAGGATCGCAGATTGAAGACGTCGGCATGCTCAAGATGGACTTCCTCGGCCTCAAGACCCTCAGCATCATCTCCCGTTGCCTCGCCCTCGTCCGGCACCGCGGCGGCCCCGATATCGACATCGAAGCCATCCCCATCGACGACCCGGCCACCTTCGACCTCTACTCCCGCGGCGACACCAAGTCCGTGTTCCAGTTCGAATCCGGCGGCATGCGCGAATGGCTCATGAAACTCCACCCCGAGCGCTTCGAGGACCTCATCGCTATGAACGCCCTCTACCGCCCGGGCCCTATGGACTACATCCCCGACTTCGTGGCCGGCAAGAACGACCCCTCCAAGGTGCACTACGACCTCCCGGAGATGGCCGACCTGCTGAAAGAGACCTACGGCGTCACGGTGTACCAAGAGCAGGTCATGCGCCTCTCCCAGACCCTCGCCGGCTTCTCCAAGGGTAAGGCGGACAAGCTCCGCAAGGCCATGGGTAAGAAGAAGAAGC
>JAFYZE010000294.1 GCA_017548805.1 Bacteroidales bacterium | reverse complement strand
TACATGCTCGGCGGCCCCGGAATCGCCCAGGACATCATCGACGGCGAACACACTGCGACCACCATCAGCGGCCCCGATTCCGACGTGCTCCGCATGATGAAGGAGTGCTTCCAGACGGATTTCCTGCACGTATCCATGACGCACGACGTCACCGGCCTCGAGTACGCCGTGGCTATCAAGAACGCCTACGCCCTCGGCCCGGCGATAGCCATCGGCCTCGGGCACAGGGAGGACGCGGTGCGGCCCACCGGCGTGAACGCCCAGGCCGCCGTATTCTTCCAGGCCGCCCGCGAGATGCGCCGCATCCTCAGGACTGTCCAGGCTGAGACGGACTGCATCTCCATGGGCCTCGGCGACCTTTTCGTGACCGTAGAAGGCGGAAGGACCAGGACCTTCGGCATCCTGCTCGGCGAAGGGTATTCCCGCGAGGAGGCCCAGCTGAAGCTCAAGGGAGTAACCCTCGAGTCCATCAGCGCCGTCAAGAGCCTGTACGAAGGCATCTCCGTCCTTGCCCAGAAAGGCGTGGAGACACCCAACGGCAAGGTCGACATGAAGGAGTTCCCCCTCATCCATCACCTGTACCAGGTCCTCTTCGAGGGCAAGGATGCAGACCTCCCCTGGGAGAAATTCGCATTCGACACTATCTAAGCCCGTACGGGTCAAAGCGTTTTTCCGTGTGTTGTTGACAAACACACGGATTTTTTTATATATTTGTGAGTACTAAAACCGAACTGACATGTCCGAGGACGCTTCCATGACCATAGACCTGGAAAAGGTCGTCGAATCCAAGGCCGGCAAGGGCCGCATCCCCAGATTCCTCATCAACTGGGGCAAGAAGTTCATCCACCAAGATTATATAAACGGATACCTGTCAAAGGGTTACACTGGCGTTGATTTCTGCGCGGGCACGATCGAATACCTTGGCGTCAACGTCAATGTCGAGGGTATGGAGCATCTCGACGGCTTCCCTGAGGGCACCCGTTTCACCTTCGTATCCAATCACCCGCTTGGCGGCATTGACGGAGTCACCCTGGGCATGGTATTCGGCCGCCGCTACGACGGCAAGATCAAGTACCTGGTGAACGACATCCTTATGAATATCAAGGGTCTCGCGCCCATGTGCGTGCCGGTCAACGTCATCGGCGGACAGTCGCGCGACCTCCCCGCCCTCATCGACGGAGCCTTCAACTCCGAGAACCAGATCATCATGTTCCCGGGCAAGCTCTGCTCCCGCAAGATCGACGGGAAGATCCAGGACCTGCCCTGGGGCAAGGCCTTCATAAACAAGAGCGTCCAGACTGGCCGCTACATAGTGCCCGTGCATTTCATAGGGCAGAATTCCAAGCGTTTCTACAGGGTCGCCAACCTCAGTAAGAAACTCGGCATCAAATTCAATTTAGCCATGTTGTTCCTACCGGACGAGATGTACAAGGCCAGGAACAGCACCTTCACCGTCAAGGTGGGAGAGCCTATACCGCCCGAGCACTTCGACAAGGGCAGGAGCGCCTACGAATGGGCGCAATGGGTAAGGGAAAAAGTTTACAGCATCTAACCCGCAACAGCTATGGAACAGCCCATCATCGAACCCGTCAGCCTCGACCTGATCAAGGCCGAACTCACTCCGGAAAAGAAACTCCGGGACACCAACAAGGGCGGAAACGAAATATATGTCATTGACTGGAAGGACTCACCCAACGTCCTCCGCGAGATCGGACGACTGAGGGAGATCACTTTCCGGGCGGCCGGAGGCGGCACCGGAAAGGCCGCTGACATCGATGAGTTCGACCTCATGGAGAATCCCTGCAAGCAGTTGATCATCTGGGATCCTGACGCCGAGGCCATACTCGGCGGATACCGTTTCATCCTCGGGCCGGACATCACACTGATGGAGAACGGACAGCCGCGCCTGGCGACTTCGCACCTTTTCCATTTTTCGGAAAAGTTCCTCCGGGACTACCTGCCGCACATCATCGAACTCGGGCGTTCGTTCGTGACGCCGGAGTACCAGAGTTCAAAGGCCGGCGCCAAGGCGCTCTTCGCCCTGGACAACCTCTGGGACGGCCTGGCCACCCTGATGATACTCCACCCGCAGATGACCTATTTCTTCGGGAAAGTCACGATGTATCCGACCTACGACCGTTGCGGACGCGACCTCATACTCCACTTCATGGCCAAGCATTTCCCTGACGACGAGGGGCTTGTCATCCCGTTCAATCCCATCCGCATCGAGCATGACCCCAGGATGATGGACCTCATCCTCAAGTCGGACGACTTCAAGGACGACTACAAGCTTCTCAAGGAAGCCATTCGTTCACTTGGAACGACCATACCACCCTTGGTCAACGCATACATGAACACCTCTCCGGAGATGAAGTTCTTCGGCACGGCCATCAACGACGATTTCGGAGACGTCGAGGAGACGGGCATCCTCGTTGGCTTCGACGAGATGTACCACGAAAAGCGCGCCCGCCACGTCGAATCCTACTTCAAACAGAAAATCGCCCAGGTCCGGGAGCGTTTCCCGTCTCTGAGCGATAAGAATCTGGAGAAAGTCGCTTCCAGCTGGGAGACCAAGAGGAAGAAGATCCAGAAGAAAATCAAGGAAAAGATCAATCGGAAGTAGCGGAACCGCCCTTCTTCGCGAGTATGCGCTTGCGCAGGCCATTGTTCAGCGACAGGGGCCTGAGGGCGTCCGAGGAGTCAAGCCACTCCAATGCCAGGTCGTACTCGCCCATCATGAAGCATCCGAGCGCGACATCGTAACGCGCACAGGATGATACCGTAGCGTTGTTGGACTTGGACAGGTCCATCCACATGTCGATAGCCTCGGCCCATTTCATGTCATCCGCCAAAAGAACGGCATCTATCCATTTCCTGTTCAGGCCCTCGAAATACAGCACCGTGAACTGCTCCTGCTGCCAATTGCTGCGCAGGGGCTTGAGGAGAGCCGAACCCATGTACATCGCGCGGCCTTCATCCGTCAGGGAAGCCGCGCTGGAAGAGACCTGCAGTGTGGTCACTCCGTCGTCCTCGCCTGCCATGGAGTCATAGATATACAGCTTGCTCACGACAGGAAAACTCCTGCCGGTATGGCTTTCACCAGCCTCGGGCGTATCCAGGATCATTACGACGTCGCTGTCGAGAAGCATGATATACTGGGAAGCCGTATCCTTGGAGGCATAGTCGCCTGCGGCGTCCTTGACCAGATTGTACACCTTGACCGCTTCCGCACCGTCGAATAGGTCGGACTCGAGGCCGTAGGCCAGGGCGTCCGCCGCACGGTTGTTGAACAGCGAATCACGCCCGTCCGGAGACTCGAGATAGACTACGGACAATGATTTTCCGGCCAGGTCAAGACCCGACTCGGAAGGCTTGCGGGACTCCATCTGCATGACATAGGCCGAAGGAGCGCAGGAAGCCAGGGCGGCACCGCAAAGCGCCGCGATCACGAAAGACAAAACAGAAAGACTTTTCATATCTCAATCATTCGACAATTTCAGCGATAAGGTCGTACTCGTCCGCTCCGACGATACGGACGTCAATGAAGCTTCCGACGGGCGACCCGGAAGGATACCTTACAAGAATCTCGCCATCAACGTCCGGACTCTCGTAACGGCTGCGGCAGACGAGTATACCGTCGACCCAGTCGTCCACGAGGACACGCTCGACGCTTCCGACGCGCGAGCGGTTGAACTCCAGCGAAATCTCCTTCTGGAGCGACATCAGGGCATCCAGGCGGGCGTTCTTGACATCCTCCGGGATATTATCCT
>JAFYZE010000039.1 GCA_017548805.1 Bacteroidales bacterium | reverse complement strand
TTCTTTACTTTTTCTTATCTTTGTAGATGTAATTAACTAAAATTATGAAGAAGATCACCATCAAGGATGTCGCCCGCGAGGCCGGCGTATCTGTTACGCTGGTATCTTTCGTCATGAACGCCAAGGTCGGCGAGGACGGCCACCTGGACTGCCCGGTCAATCCTGAGACCGCAGCCAGGGTGCTCGAAGTCGCCAAACGCCTCGGTTACAGGCGCAACGCCGCTGCCGCCTCGCTTCGCAGCGGGCGCTCCAACACCATTGCCGTCATCACCACCGACATCGCCAATAACTATTTCGCAGGCATTTCCCGCTACATCGAGGACAAGTCCGCGCAGTACGGCTATACCGTGCTGTTCTGCTCGTCCGATGAGAACGCAGAGAAGCTCGCCTCCGTCATAGACACCGTCCTGGCCTACAACATCGACGGTCTCATCGTGGCGCCGGTTCCCGGCAGCCAGGAGGCCATCTCCAAGGCCATCGACGCCCGGGTGCCCGTGGTCCTGCTGGACCGCGACATCGAGGGGCTCGAGGATGTCGGCAAGGTCCTGCTGAACGATGTCGAGGCCGGTGACATGGCCACCGAGTTCCTCATCGGCAACGGATACCGCAAGATCGAGATGATCTCCTACGACCTCGATATCTCCAGTATCTCCGAGAGGGCTGAGGGCTACCGCAGGACCATGGCCGCGCACGGGCTCGAGAGCCACGTCAACACCACTTCCTACGGCGACCCGCAGAAGCTTATGCCCAATATCATCAAGGATGCCATCGACCGCGGCGTCGAGGCTTTCTTCCTGCCGACATATTCGCTGACGGCGCTCGCTTTCGGCGCTATGAATGAGCTCAGCCTGCGCACTCCCAGGGACATCGGCATCGTCGCTTTCGACGAGAGCGACCTCTATCGTCTCGGTCCCAGCACCATCGCACACATCGTCCAGCCGCTCCGCGAGCTTGGCGAGAAGTCGTTCGAGCTGCTGCACGCCATGATCGAGAACGAACCGACCGACACCACGATTATCCTCAGGCCGGAGCTTGTGCCCGGCGGATCGGTAATAAAAAAGAAGGCTTAGGAAAACTCCTAAGCCTTTTTCTTTCGTTTGCCGGCAAACCTGTTATTCTCCGTAGAGGTAGGCGCGCTGCTCGGGGGTGAGGACGTCGATCTCGCAGCCCCAGGAGGCGAGCTTGCGCTCCGCGACCGTGCGGTCGATCTCCTCCGGCACGTCGATGGCCATACGGCCGGGCTCGCGCGCGATGCTGTCGCGATGCGCGACAAGCCAGCGCGCGCTCAGCGCCTGGATGGCGAAGGACATGTCCATGATCTCGGCCGGGTGGCCGTCGCCAGCCGCGAGGTTGACGAGGCGGCCTTCGGCGATGATGTAGATGCGGCGGCCGTCAGGCAGCGTGTAGCCCATGATGTTGCGGCGGGCGGGCTTGGCCTCGACGGCCAGCTTCGCCAGGCCTGCGACATCGACTTCGCAGTCGAAATGGCCGGCGTTGCAGCAGATGGCGCCGTCCTTCATCGCGAGGAAATCCTCGCGGGTGATGACGCCGTCGCAGCCGGTCACAGTGATGAAGAAATCGCCCAGCGGGGCCGCCTGGCGCATCTTCATCACGCTGAAGCCGTCCATCACGGCCTCCATGGCCTTGACGGGGTTCACTTCCGTGACGATGACCTGGGCGCCGAGGCCCTTGGCGCGCATCGCGACGCCCTTGCCGCACCAGCCGTAGCCGGCCACGACCACGGTCTTGCCGGCCACAATGAGGTTCGTGGTGCGGTTGATGCCGTCCCAGACGGACTGGCCGGTGCCGTATCGGTTGTCGAAGAAGTGCTTGCATTCAGCGTTGTTCACCAGCACCATAGGGATCATCAACTTGTGCTCACGGTCGAGGCGCTGGAGGCGGAGGATACCCGTAGTGGTCTCCTCGCAGCCGCCGATGACCTGCGGGATCAGCTCCGGGAACTCCGTATGGAGCAGGTGAACGAGGTCGCCGCCGTCATCGATGATGGCGTTCGGGCCGGCCTCGATCACGCGGCGGCAGTGGCGCGCGTACTCCTCCGGAGTCGCGTCGTACCACGCGAAGACGTTCAGTCCCGCGTGTACGAGCGCCGCGGCCACGTCGTCCTGCGTCGACAGCGGATTGCTGCCGGTGACGAACATTTCGGCGCCTCCGGCGGCCAGGACCTCACAGAGGTACGCCGTCTTGGCCTCGAGGTGGACCGAGAGGGCTATTTTCAGGCCCTTGAAGGGCTGTTCAGCCCTGAACTCGTCCTCCAGGCCATTCAATAGCGGCATGTGGTGCCTGACCCATTCTATTTTCAATTCTCCGTCCGGCCACAGGGCCGCGTTCCTGATTTCGCTTGCCATATCGTTTACGTTTATGCGTCTTTTTTCATTCTTAGCAAAGAGAAGGCTCTATTCCGCCAGCTTTTTCTCTACTTCCGCGGCGATGTCCATGCCCGGCCGCAGCCAGAGCGTCCTGATGCCTGCTGCGGCCGCGGCCTCGACATTGTCGGCCGCATCGTCGATGAACAGGATCTCCTCCGGTTTTGCCCCAATCCTGCCGATCACGCACTCGAACATCTCCCTCGCGGGCTTCAGCATGCGCATCTCGTACGAATAGAACTGCTCCTTGAACACCTCGTCCGGATCCAGCCCGCGAGCCTTTAGCATATCGCAGAAATACGCCCGCGAGATGGGATTGTTGTTGCTCAGCACGTACAGGTCGTACCGGCCCATCAGCGATCGGATCAGCTCCACCGAATCCTCTTCCACCCCGTCAAGCAGCGAGCAGAAGCAGAAGCGCACCGTCTCCGCCGTCGTCCCCGGCCGGCTGTGCTTCAGGCACTCCCGGTCGAAATCCTCCGGCTTGATCTTGCCCTCCTCCAGGTCACTGATGAATCCCTTCTGGTGAAACCTGTCCAGATACTCCTCTATATCCTCGAACCCGGCGAGCTCCTTGAAGTTGGAGATGCATCTGTCCATGTCCAGCCTCACGATCACCCCGCCCATATCGAAAACTATCGCCTTTATCATTCCTTGTCTGTCTGTTAAGCGCACAAAGATACGCAATTTCCCGCTCCCGGCAAATCCCATCCTCCCGCTTTGCCCTGACCCATTGTGTTTCTTCCCTCACCCTCGGCTCCCGATTCGGCGCGAGAGCAAAAACGGCATTCTACGGCACTTTTTGCTCCTAAGGCCACATTACAATCCCGCCTCAGGAGCATTTTCTGCTCTCAAAGGCCGTTTTTGCGCCCGCTCCAAATTGCTCCGCCCTCTACTCTCCGCCCCAGTGCGAGTTTCCGGCCAAATCTCGCACCGATTCAACGGTTTTTATTATATTTGTCGTCGAAAAAGCCCTGGTGGTGAAATGGTAGACACGAGGGACTTAAAATCCCTTGGCCCGAAACGGCCGTGCGGGTTCGATTCCCGCCCGGGGCACAGGAAAGACTTTGTAAGTGGCTAATTTTTAAGTACTTACAAAGTCTTTCTTTTTTGTATTCACCAATTTTGGTCACTTTTGGCCACACTTTTATCTCTGCACGTCATCATTTATTGTTCAGCGAACGACCCTATTTCTATGAGGTTCCCATCAGGGTCGGCAACGTAGCAAGTTCGCTGTCCCCAAGGTTCAGTAGTCGGAGGGAGTA
>JAFYZE010000293.1 GCA_017548805.1 Bacteroidales bacterium | reverse complement strand
GCCATGCGCCTGAACCCGGCCGCTAAGATGTGCCCCGGCCAGATCATAGAGAAGAAGATAGTGCGCGAGGCGTGCGCCGACCTTATCCCGGACGAAATCGCCTGGCGGCAGAAGGAGCAGTTCTCCGACGGCGTCGGCTACTCCTGGATCGACACCCTCAAGCGCATCGCGGCCGAGGCCGTCACCGACGAGCAGATGGCGCATGCCGCGAACCGCTTCCCCATCCATACGCCCCAGAACAAGGAGGAGTACTACTACCGCAGCATCTTCTCCGAGCTGTTCCCGAGCGATTCTGCCGCCCTTTCGGTGCCCAGCGAGGCCAGCGTGGCCTGCTCCACCGCCATCGCACTCGAGTGGGATGCGGCTTTCAAGAACCTCAATGACCCCAGCGGCCGCGCCGTCGCCGGAGTCCATGTACAAGCATATTAACCTTAAATCTCCCATATTATGAGCAAACTTAGATTCGATGTGGTCCAGGACGCCTTCAAGAAGAGGGCTTTGGACGTGACCGCCCCCGCAGAGAGGCCTTCCGCCTATTTCGGAGAGCTGGTGTTCAACCGCGAGAAGATGCGCAAGTATCTTGACATCAAGGCCTACGAGGCGCTTATCGACTGTATCGACAACGGACGTCCACTCGACCTCTCCACCGCTGACGAAGTCGCGGAAGGAATGAAGGAATGGGCGCTCGAGCACGGTGTCACCCACATCACGCACTGGTTCCAGCCGCTTACCGAGGTGACCGCCGAGAAGCACGACTCCCTGATGGAATACGACCGTAAGGGAGGCATGATCGAATCCTTCAACGGCAAGTCCCTCATCCAGCAGGAGCCCGATGCTTCGTCCTTCCCCAGCGGCGGCATCCGCGCCACCTTCGAGGCGCGCGGCTACACCGCGTGGGACCCGACCTCCCCGGTCTTCATACAGGATGACACCCTCTGCATCCCGACGGTGTTCATCTCCTACACCGGAGAGGCCCTGGACTATAAGACTCCGCTCAAGAAGGCCCTCAAGGCCGTATCCGACGCGGCGGTTCCCATCTGCAAGCTCTTCGACCCCGCCGTTTCCAAGGTGCATTCCTACCTCGGCTGGGAGCAGGAGTATTTCCTCGTGGACGAGGACCTCTATGCCGCCAGGCCTGACCTTATCCTCACAGGACGCACCCTGATGGGTCACGCCTCCTCCAAGAACCAGCAGCTTGAGGACCACTATTTCGCGGCCATCCCTTCCCGCGTCGCTGCGTTCATGAAGGACCTCGAGTACGAAGGCTACAAGCTCGGCATTCCGCTCAAGACACGTCACAACGAAGTGGCTCCGAACCAGTTCGAGCTCGCTCCGATCTTTGGTGAGTGCAACCTCTCCAACGACCAGAACCAGTTGATAATGAACATTATGAACAAGGTGGCCCGCAAGCACGGCTTCGTGGTGCTCCTGCACGAGAAGCCCTTCGACGGCATCAACGGATCCGGCAAGCACAACAACTGGTCCCTCGGCACCGACACCGGTACCCTGCTCCTCGCTCCCGGCAAGGATGCGATGGGCAATCTCCAGTTCGTCACCTTCTTCGTGAACATCCTGGCCGCCGTGCAGAGACACAACTCCCTGCTCAAGGCCAGCATCGCCAGCGCGACCAACGCCCATCGCCTTGGTGCCAACGAGGCCCCGCCGGCAATCGTCTCTGCATTCCTCGGACGCACTATGACCGATGTGCTCCACAAACTGCTAGAACTCCCTTCCGGCACCCCGATCGAGATTGCCGGCAAGAAGGAGACTTCCGTGGGCATCGTGGAGATCCCCGAGATCTTCGTCGACAACACTGACCGCAACCGTACCTCGCCGTTCGCTTTCACCGGCAACCGCTTCGAGTTCCGCGCCGTCGGCTCATCGGCCAACTGCGGCGAGGCGATGGCCACGCTCAACTCGGCCGTCGCGCAGCAGCTGACGGTCTTCAAGCACAGCCTCGACGTCGAGCTGGCCAAGGGCAAGGAACTGAACGTGGCCCTTATGGACACGCTCAAGCCGATCATTTCTTCCATCCTCGATGTCGTCTGCTTCGACGGCAACGGCTATTCCGACGAATGGAAGGCAGAGGCTGCCAGGCGCGGCCTCGACACGGAGACGAGCGTCCCCAAGATGATACGTTCGTATCTGGCTCCCGGTGCCCTGGCGCTTTTCGCCGAGACCGGCGTATTCTCCGAGAAGGAGGTCCTGGCGCGCTGCGACGTCAAGTGGGAGACCTATTGCAAGAAAGTGCAGATCGAGTCGCGCGTGATGGCCCGCATGGCCGCCAACCATATCGTGCCGACGGCCATCGAGTACAAGACGCGCCTGCTCAAGGAGATGTCCCTGAGCAAGGATGTGTTCGGCGGCCTCGAAGGCTGCGACACCGAGCGCGGCCTCGTAAAGGAGATGTCCGCGCTCATCGAGGAGATCCGCTCCAAGGTGGACGAGATGCACAGGGCCCGCAAGGCCGCCAACGCCATCGAGGACTCCTATGAAAGGGCTCTGGCGTATCACGAGATCGCCGAGAACCTGAACAGCCTCCGCAAGCCCATAGACCGTCTCGAGGAGATAGTCGATAACCGTCTGTGGCCCCTGCCCAAATACCGTGAACTGTTGTTTATCAGTTAGTAGCATATAAACCTCTTAAGACATTGACAATGGAAAAGATCAAAGTCGCGATTGTCGGTTACGGCAACATCGGCAAGTACTCGCTGGAAGCGGTGGAAGCCGCTCCGGACATGGAATGCGTCGGCGTGGTCCGCAGGAGCGGATCGGCCGAGGGATATCCCGAGCTTGCCGCCTATAACGTAGTTTCCGATATAAGGGAACTCGGTAAGGTGGACGTCGCCATCCTGGCGACCCCTTCAAGGAAGGTCAAGGAGACCGCCGAGAAGTATCTGTCCATGGGCATCAGCACCGTGGACAGTTTCGACATCCACACTGACATCTGCGCGCTGCGCAGCGCCCTCGGCCCCCTGGCCGTGGCGAACGGCGCGGTCAGCATCATCTCCGCCGGGTGGGATCCGGGCAGCGACTCCGTAGTGCGCGCCCTTATGCAGGGCCTCGCCCCCAAGGGCGTGACCTACACCAACTTCGGTCCCGGACGCTCCATGGGCCATTCCGTGGCCGCCAAGTCCATCCCCGGAGTCAAGGATGCCCTGAGCGTCACGATTCCGATCGGTACCGGCCTGCACCGCCGCATGGTGTACGTCGAGCTCGAGGAAGGCGCCGATTTCGCGGCCGTGGACGCCGCCATCCACGCCGACCCTTACTTCGCCCATGACGAGACCCACGTGACGCAGGTTGACAGCGTGGACGACCTCAATGACGTCGGACACGGCGTGAACCTCGTCCGAAAGGGCGTCTCCGGCAAGACCCACAACCAGCATTTCGAATTCGACATGAGCATCAACAACCCCGCCCTTACGGGCCAGGTCCTCGTGATGGTCGCGCGCGCCGCTGTACGCCAGCGCCCCGGCTGCTACACCATGATCGAGATCCCCGTCATCGACATGCTTGCCGGCGACCGCGAAACGCTCATCCGCAGCCTTGTATAAAAAGAACAGTTAGTAGTGTAACCATATAATAAAACGAATCATGTCAAAGTTTACTGACAAGTATGTCGAGTCTTTCATGACCGACCTCATCGCCAAGAATCCCGGTGAGACCGAGTTCCACCAGGCTGTCCGTGAAGTCCTTACCAGCGTGGCCCCCGTCCTCGAGGCCTATCCCCATCTTCTGGACAACAAGATCATGGAGCACATCGTCGAGCCCGAGCGCGTCATCATGTTCCGCGTCCCCTGGACCGACGACAAGGGTGAGATCCACATCAACCGCGGCTTCCGCGTGCAGATGAACAGCGCCATCGGCCCTTACAAGGGCGGCATCCGCTTCCACGCCAGCGTCAACCTCAGCATCATGAAGTTCCTCGCCTTCGAGCAGACCTTCAAGAACAGCCTCACCACGCTCCCCATGGGCGGCGGCAAGGGCGGTTCCGATTTCAACCCGCGCGGCAAGTCCGATGCCGAGGTCATGCGTTTCTGCCAGAGCTTCATGACCG
>JAFYZE010000292.1 GCA_017548805.1 Bacteroidales bacterium | reverse complement strand
CCCTTCTCCGTGGAACATCCGGCCGCCAGGAACAGTACCAGCGCGGCAGTGATCAGTAGGAACAGTCGTTTCATGCCGGAATATGCTTTCTTCGCAAAGATACAAAAAAATCCTATCTTTGCCTTGCATTTCCTCAAGGGTCATGCCAAACAGGGTCTTATGAAGAAAGTTTACATCGAAACATACGGCTGCCAGATGAACGTCAACGACACCGAGGTCGTCTTCTCCATCCTTGCCAAGGAAGGGTATGAAAGGACCACGGAGATAGGTGAGGCCGACGTCATCATGGCTAATACCTGCTCCGTCAGGGACAATGCCGAGCAGCGGATCTGGGGTCGTATCGAGCAGTTCAACCTGCAGCGCAGGGAACGTCCGGTCATCATCGGCATCCTTGGCTGCATGGCCGAGCGCCTGAAGGACAAGCTCCTGGACACCCGCAAGGTCGACATCGTGGCCGGCCCCGACGCCTACCGCAGCCTTCCGAGGCTGCTTGAGGCGGTATCTGACGGCCACCCTCAGATTGACGTCATGCTTTCCCGCGAGGAGACCTATGCCGATATCAATCCTGTCAGGATTGACTCCAACGGCGTTTCTGCATTCATTTCCATAATGCGTGGCTGCAACAATGTCTGCTCCTACTGCGTGGTGCCGTATACCCGCGGCGCGGAGCGGAGCCGCGACCCCCGCACCATCGTGCGGGAGGCCTGCGACTGCTTCAGCCGCGGTTACCGCGAGGTCACCCTGCTCGGCCAGAACGTCGACTCTTATCATTGGAAAGGCGAAGAGGGTGAAGTGACATTCGCGCAGCTCCTTGAGAAGGTTGCGCTCATCAGCCCCGAGCTTCGCGTGCGCTTCTCCACCTCCAACCCCCAGGATTTCTCCGACGAGGTCATCTATACCATGGCCGCGTACGACAATATCTGCAAGCACATCCATTTCCCGGTTCAGTCCGGGTCCAACCGCATGCTGGAGAAGATGCGCCGCCGCTACACCCGCGAGTGGTACCTCTCCAGGGTGAAGAAGATCCGCAACATCATTCCCGACTGCGGCATAACCACCGATGTTATCGCGGGCTTCTGCACCGAGACGGAGGAGGACCACAAGCAGACACTGAGCCTCTTCGAGGAGGTCGGTTACGACACCGCGTTCATGTTCTATTATTCGGAGCGTCCCGGCACATTCGCCGCCAGGCACTGGCCTGACGACGTGGACATCGAGACCAAGACCCGCCGCCTCAACGAGATCATCACCCTCCAGAACCGCAAGAGCCTGGAGAGCTACCGCCGTGACATAGGCAGGCGTTTCAAGGTCCTCGTAGAGGGTCCGTCAAAGAAAAACCCTTCCGAACTTTGCGGAAGGGCTTCCAATAATAAGATGTGCGTCTGGCCTGACACGGCCCATAAGGCCGGGGATTATGTGGAGGTCGAGGTGCTCGACTGCACCTCCGCCACGCTTCTCTGCAGGCTCGCTTAGGTCTATTCCTGTACGAAGGCGACTATCTCGCCCTTCGCAACGTCCTTTCCCTGCTTGCCGGTGACGGCCACTACGCGGCCGGTGACGGCAGGGATGATTTCCTCGATGCCATACCATGTCTGGACATAGCCCATGGGCTTGGAAGCCTTCACGGCCGTTCCGGCCACTGGGGCCTTGGAGTCGTCCTGGACATCGACCTCCCAGAGGAGCTTGCCCTTGGCCGGGGCCTGGACGGGCGTGGCCTTGGGATACTTCTCGACATAGGCATTGACGTCGAACTCCGGCATCTCCACGACGGGACGGGTGACGACCTTGGGTGCTCCCGCCTTTTCCTTGAGGGCCTCGAGGTCCTTGTTGAAGCGCTCCTTGGCGACTCCTGAGCGGTAGTCGCGGTACTGGCGCTCGAACATGGCCAGGTTGAGGAGTTCCTCGTCGTCCTCGCCGCAGTCCCAGCCTTCTTCCTTCATCATCTCGCGGAACTTCGGAAGTTCGTCGGGGTACATGTCCTGCGGGTTGCCGGTGTAGAACTCCATGCCTTTCTCCTTCGCGAGTTCGACGATCTCGGGTGCGAGAGGTCCGGGCAGCTGTCCCATCTTGCCCAGGATCATGCCCCAGGTATCCTTGTCGATGGTGGAGAATCTCGGCTTGCCGCTGGCAAGGTTGAAGAGGTTCATCAGGGCGGTATTCTTGACGTACTGGCTGAACGGGGTCACGAGCGGCGGATATCCGAGCTTGGGCCATACATACTCGACTTCGTTGAAGAGCTTGACCATCAGCGTGTCAAGGCTGCTGACACTCTGTCCGTGGGCGCGTTCGGCGGCGTTGATGGCGTCCTTGAATCCGAGCAGGTCGGCCATCATCGAACCCATCATTCCTCCAGGGAGGCCGCAGCCCACAAGGAGCGAAGTCATGAGGGAGTTGCTGGAGTTGATCCAGTAGCCGAGGAAGTCGTCGATGAACGACTGGGTCAGGCGGCGGACCTCCATGTAGGCGTCCATGTTGATGTCTTTGACCAGGAAACCGTCGGCCTTCATCATCTCGCGGATGGTGATGACGTCCGGGTGGACCTTGCCCCAGGAGAGGGGCTCCACGGCCACGTCGAGGTAGTCGGCGCCGGCGCGCGCAACCTCGAGCATCGAGGCCGGGGAGAATCCGGGACCGGTGTGTCCGTGATACTGGACCTTGATGTGCGGGTGTTTCTTCTTGATCTCGGTGACGATCTGTCCGAGGACCGTCGGACGGCCGACACCGGCCATGTCCTTGAGGCAGATCTCGTCCGTGCCGTACTCGACGAGCTTATCGACTATGCCCATGTAATACTCCACCGTGTGGACGGGGGAGTGAGTGATCGACAGGGCGGCCTGCGATATCATGCCGGCCTTTTTGGCGTACTCGACCGACAGCTTGAGGTTGCGGTGGTCGTTCAGGCCGCAGAATGAACGGGCGATGTCGGTACCCTGTTTTTTCTTGACCTTGAACATCAGCTCACGGACGTCGGCCGGTACGGGGTACATGCGGATGGCGTTGAGACCGCGCTCAAGCATGTGGGTCTCGATGCCCACCTTGTGGAAAGGGGCGGTCCACTCGCGGACGGAGCGGTTGGGGTTCTCGCCGTAGAGCAGGTTCACCTGCTCGAAGGCTCCGCCGTTGGTCTCGACGCGGTCGAAACAGCCCATGTCGATGATGGCGGGGGCCACCTGTACGAGCTGGTCCACTCTGGGCTGATACCTTCCGGAGGACTGCCACATATCCCTGTATACGAGGGAGAATTTTATTTCACGTGCCATATTTGTTTATAATTATTAGTCGCAATTATACAAATATAACAATAATTCCCTCTAATTCCGCCACTTCACGCGACTTTCTTGACAAATAATCCTTCACCCCCTCCAAAAAATTTTGTCAATCGTTTTTTTTCACTACCTTTGCAGTCCAACACGGTGCGATTAGTTCAGTTGGTAGAGCACCAGATTGTGGTTCTGGGTGTCGTGGGTTCGAGCCCCACATCGCACCCCAACTGGTTTTGAGAGCGATTTTTAGAGTCGCTCTCTTTTTTATATCCTTGTAAGTACTTGGTTTCCTTGAAGATAAGGCTGAGCATTCCATTGAAGGACTTGGTTCGATAATTTTTCCCGTCGAATAACAGTTTTTCGGGGAATATCGAACCGAGGAGCTTCGTTTTTACCTCACAAGTTGCTGATTCAAAGAACTTTCCAAGGTTCGAGATTAGGTTTATAGAGTAGGTGAGCTTTTCCTTGATTTGCAAGTCTGCACTCAAGCGCAGGGTGCCGATCTGGTGCTTAAACCGCTCAATCTGTTCCTGGTATCGAGCGATATTCTTATCCCTCTCTACCATTGAGAGCTTGCCGTCAAAGTACAAGTCATTGACGCGGTTTACCCGCTCCTCCAACGAAGTTTTTTCCGTCTCCAACTTGTCCGCTTGCTTGTAGTTCTCTTGGACACGCTCCCCACGAATGTCCTGTAGGATTTCGTTGTATAGTTCCAGGACAGTCTCGTTAGGTTTAAGTTTGGAAACGTAGCGTACAAATCCCTCGTTCACTGCGTCTGCCCGCACATTGAGGTGCTTATGGTCTTTGTTGCAGAAATAATAAGCGTACTCTCCACCGTTTCCCTTGCTGACTGCTCCAGTAAGTGGAGTGCCGCATATAGGGCAGGTGAGATACCGGCGCAGATACAGGACGGGGTTGACGGTCTTGCCCACTTTCGGAGTCTCTTTCTTCTTGCCGTCAATAACATCTTGAACCGCGTCGAAAGTACGCTGGTCCACCAACGCCTCGTGTATTCCTTTGACATCCTGCTCCGGGTCTCCATTGTAGGCAGGGACGTGTATCTTTCCGGCGTAGAATGGGTTCCGCAGCATATTGAACAACGATGTGCTCGCAAGCGAAGGGAATATGCGACGTCCAATGACCGTTGGAATCTCCAAGCCCAATGCTACTTCGGAGAACAGGCGCTTCACCAGCGGTGCTGACTCTGGGTCTATCTCAATCCAACAGTCATGCTTTGTGCGCCTGACGTTGATATAACCAAGCGGCGCCCTGTGCGGCCATTTCCCTTTCAAGAGTGTACCGTGAATGCCGTCCTTCGTTCGTTTGGATATCTTTACATCCTCGGAGTGGGCAGTACCGCAGTACAGCCCAAGCAAGGTTGCCCAGTCACCGCTATTGAAGTCAATCGGCGATTCCATGGCGTTGATTTCAATCCCAAGTTCATCAATGAGTTTCCGTTTGTAGGCAAAGGCGAACTCCACATTTCGGGAGTATCTATCCCACCGGAGGAACAGCACCTTATCCACATCATGGCTGTGCTTGCGGCAGTAATCGTACACCTTCTTGAACTCAGGGCGGTTGAGCTCATACCCTTTTGCAGAATAGTCCTCCCTGTAGGTGTCAACAACATCGTGGTTATTATTGAGGCAATATGCCCGCAGGTAGCGCTCCTGCATGTCAAGACTGCAGCCCTCCGACTGCTCGTCGGTACTGACCCTGCAATAAAGAATCACTCTACTCATCGCGCCATGCCCTCCTTTGCCATTTCATCTTCAATCTGGAGTCCTGCAAGAAAATAGAGGTACTCCCTAAGTTCCATTACCTGCTCGTTCGTCAGTCTAAAATCATCTTTTTTAAGGATTTGTTTACATCTGTCTATTGTAATCAATTTTGCGTTTGGCTATCGCTCGCCAGCGGAGATTATGCCACTCGGGCAGTACCAATATACAAAATTGATTTTTATGCAGCCGATTTTGCTCCGTCCGACTGGGTCAACACTACATCATCGCCTTTAATTTCCGGAGAGTGTTCACGCTGGTATGGGTGATGGCTTGGACATTTCGCAAGGAAAGCCCCTTTTTAAGCAGTTTAATCTCGTTGGGGTAGTCCAGCTTCATCTGCTCGTCAGATTTGCGCCAGCCCGCCTTTCTACCCACCTGGCCGCCAAGGTTGCGGAAATGATTGTAGCCGCTTTCCATCCTGCTGCGAATGAGGGACCGCTCCATAGAGTTGAACTGGGCGAGGATGCCGAGCACCAACTGTGCGATGGGGTTGGGTGTACCGTTTGGAAGCAGGGTTTCCAACCCGTTTTGGTGGATGTAGACACTGACCTTCCGGGCCGAGAGGGTCTCAATTACGGAAAGGAAGTCCACGGCCCGACGGGAGAGACGGCTGCACTCATAGATGAGCACCTTGTTCACGGGATGAGCCTCAACGTAGGAGAGCAACTCTACCAGCGCCTCCCGCTCCTCCACCTTCTTCGCCCCGCTTATCTTCTCCGAGAATTCACGGACTACCTCATAACCCATGCTGCTGGCATACTCCCTCAATTCCGCTAACTGGCGGTCGTAGTCCTGACCCTTTGTGCTAACCCGTGCATAAATGCAGACCTTAACCATGTGTCTTCGTATGATCAATTAGAAATTAATGTATATGCTAATCATCTTCATTACAAATATATATAAAAAATAATTCACATCAAAATTAATTTATACATTTATTATGGTCATTGAAAATTATTTTTTATATTTACAAAAAAT
>JAFYZE010000291.1 GCA_017548805.1 Bacteroidales bacterium | reverse complement strand
CATGCCGCACGGACTGGGCCACAACATGGGCCTGGACGTCCACGACATGGAGGACCTCGGCGAGAACATCGTCGGCTACGGCCCCGGCCAGAAGCGTTCCTCGCAGCTGGGCCTCGGCAGCCTCCGCATGGCCCGGCCGCTCGTCCCCGGCAACGTCGTCACGGACGAGCCCGGCATCTATTTCATCCCCGACCTCATCCGTCAGTGGAAAGATGAAGGAATGGACAAAGGCTATGTCAATTACGGCAAGCTCGAGACCTATTTCGACTTCGGCGGTATAAGGCTCGAGGACGACGTCCTCATCACTACCGGAGGTGCGCGCCGGCTCGGCGCCAACCGCCTGCCCATAGCCCCCGACGACGTTGAGGCGGCCATGGCTGCGGACAAAGCCTAGCGCAATGAGCGTTCTTGCCATCCTCGCCGTCGTTGCCGGTGTCATCGGCATAGCCGGAAGCGTCATCCCGGGGCTTCCCGGCCCGCCTCTTGGCTGGCTGGGCATGCTCCTGGCCTACCTGGCCAAGGGCACTAACGGTTCCGGAGACCCGATGACGACCAAACTGCTTGTCATCTGGCTCATCATCACGGTCATCGTGTCCATACTGGACTACGTGATACCGGCTTATTTCACCCGTCTCACGGGAGGGTCCAAGGTCGCGGCCCGCGGAGCCATAGCCGGTCTCTTCATCGGGCTGTTCGTCCCTCCGATCGGGATTATCGTCGGAACGCTTCTTGGCGCATTCCTCGCCGATTTCTTCATCGAGGACAAGGGCGCATGGGAGTCGTTCAAGTCCTCCATCGGGGCTTTCATGGGATTTCTCGGAGGCACAGGCATCAAGCTTATAGCCTCCGGGTTCATGTTGTATTATATAATTGTCTATCTGTAAATCAAGATATGGGATTGCTTGAAGGAAAGGTTGCGCTCATTACCGGCGCAGCGAGAGGGATTGGCAAGGCCATCGCCCTCAAATTTGCCGAGGAAGGCGCTGATGTCGCCTTCACGGACCTGGTCATCAACGAGGCAGCGGAGCAGACCGTTGCGGAGCTCGAAGCTTTCGGCCACAAAGTCAAGGCCTATGCTTCCAACGCCGCCTCTTTCGATGAGACCCACGCAGTTGTGGAAGAGATACTCAAGGAATTCGGACGCATCGACATATTGGTCAATAACGCAGGTATCACCAAGGACGGCCTTATGCTCCGCATGAGCGAGCAGCAGTGGGACGCCGTTTTGACGGTCAACCTCAAGTCCGCATTCAATTTCATACATGCCCTTACTCCCGTGATGGCAAAGCAGCGCGGCGGCAGCATCATCTCGATGTCGTCCGTCGTCGGCGTGTCCGGCAATGCCGGCCAGTGCAACTATTCCGCCTCCAAGGCCGGCCTGATCGGCCTCACGAAGTCCATCGCCAAGGAAATGGGACCGCGCGGTATCCGCGCCAACTGCATCGCGCCGGGCTTCATCATCTCGGACATGACAGCGGCCCTGCCCGACGACGTGCGCGAGCAGTGGGTTAAGACCATCCCGCTCCGGCGCGGCGGCACTCCCGAGGATGTGGCCAAGGTTGCCCTGTTCCTCGCGAGTGACCTTTCCGCCTATGTCAGCGGCCAGGTCATCCACTGCTGCGGTGGCATGAACTGCTAGGAGGCTCCCGCAACACCGACCCCCCCCTATGGACCCAACCCTCTCCGGCATCTCCCTGCGGGATGCCGGCACGGCATTGCTTGACCTTGCGATGCCACGCCGCTGCATCGCCTGCGGCCGCTCCCTCGGGCTGCGGGAGCGCTTCCTCTGCCTGCCCTGCATGGCGGATTTTCCCTTCACGCACCATTGGGAGCTGTCCCACAACCCCATGGCCGACAAGTTCAACGCCCGCCTCCAGGAGGACCTTGACGCCCTTGCCGGCTCCGATCCTCCCCACGAGCCTTACGCCTTCGCCGTGGCGCTGTTTTTCTACAACTCCGCCTCGGACTACCGCCGCATTCCGTGGCACCTGAAGTACGAGGGCGGGCTGGCGGCCGGGAGGCATTTCGCCCGCATGCTGGGCGAACGCCTGGCCGCCTCGCCGCAGTTCGCCGACGTGGACGCCGTCGTTCCCGTGCCGCTCCACTGGACGCGGCAATGGCGGCGCGGCTACAACCAGGCGGAGGTCATAGCGCGCGAGCTCGCGGATGTCCTCGGAGCGGAGTTCCGCATGGACATCCTCCGCCGCTCGCGCCGCACCCGCACCCAGGTCCGCCTGCCGATGGCCGCCAAGGCCGCCAACGTCCGCGGCGCCTTCTCCCTCCGTCCCTCCGCCCTCTGCCCTTCTTCCCGCAGCGCCCTTTCGCCCCGCTCCTCTGACCGCAGTCGACTTTCCTTCAGTGCGTTCGCTTCCCGCCTCTTTCCCGCGCGTTGCGCCTCAAGCTGCAACAGCCAGCGAGTGCGGCATGTCCTGCTGGTGGACGACACGTTCACTACCGGGTCGACTTTAAATGCCTGCCGTGCAGTGCTCAGGCAGGCTTTTCCCCTCCCGGTCCGCATCTCCGTCGCCACCCTCGCCTATGTCAACTCCGACTGAAGGATTACGATCCTGCTCGAACTCTCTTTAGCACCGTTTGACAAGTTACTCTCCTGTTCGAGCGCACTGTAGATTCGTCTGACGAGTCGCGATTTTGCTCGGGCACACTTTAGGCGTTTCACGGCAGTTTTTGCTCCTGAGGCGACATTGTAAACCCGCTTCAGGAGCATTTTCGTATCTCAGTGGCCAATTTTGTGCTTTATTGAAATTGTGTCGCTCAACATCTCGCGGGGGGAGGGGCTGTTTTCTCATCCTTTGTGCTTATTAGGAAATCGTGAATACTCCGCGGCAGCTGATTTTTCCCCATCCGTGCGAGAATTGACCGTTTTTCCGCACGGAGGGGGGCCTTTTGACTGGATCCGTGCGGGTTTTTGGAATTTTTCCGCACGGTGGTGGACTTTTGGCATGGTCCGTGCGGGTTTCGGCTGTTTTTCCGCACGGATTCAGTGTTTTCCTCCTACCCGTGCGGGTTTTGCCCCAAAATTCGCACGGGGGATGGATTTTTCGTATTTTTGTGCAGTATTCCGGAAAAGATGGAGTTATAATAGAGGCCGTCCGGAAAAAACAAGGGAGATATTAGAGGAAAACGGGAACGACAAGTAATGGAACCGCTGAAGTTGAGGCGCAAACTGGCGCTGGACATAGTGAAGAAACTCCAGGACGAGGCGGTGGAGAAGCATGAGCTCCGCCAGCTGTTCTGGGAGTGTACGCTACGCTGCAACATTGCCTGCAGGCATTGCGGCAGCGACTGCCGTGTCCAGTCGGCCGTCAAGGACATGCCCGTGGAGGATTTCTGCAAGGCTCTCGACTCGGTGGCGCGGGAGTGCGACCCGCACAAGGTGATGGTGAATGTCACCGGCGGGGAGCCTCTGGTCCGCCGCGACCTCGAGGCTTGCGGCCGCGCCATCTACGACAGGGGATTCCCCTGGGGGATGGTCACGAACGGGCTGGCGCTCACGCCGGAGAGGTATGCCAGCCTGCTGGCCAGCGGCCTGCGCTCGATGACCATCAGCCTGGACGGCCTCGGCGAGGTCCATGACTGGATGCGCGGCCGCCCCGGAGTTTTCAAGAAGACATCTGAGGCCATCAAGATGGTGATAGACTCGGGAGAGATCGAGTTTGACGTAGTCACTTGCGTGAACAAACGCAGTCTCCCGCAGCTGACCGAGCTGAAGGAATACCTGATAGGTCTTGGCCTAAAGTCCTGGCGGTTGTTTACGATCTTTCCCGTCGGAAGGGCGGCAAACGATCCGGAGCTGTCGCTCGATGGAGCGGAACTCAGGCAGTTGATGGACTTCATCAAGGCCACCCGCAAGGAAGGCCGCATCCGCGCCGCCTTCGCCTGCGAGGGCTTCCTGGGCAATTACGAAGGCGATGTCCGCGACCAGTTCTTCATGTGCGAGGCCGGCGTGACCGTGGGTTCGGTCCTGGCGGACGGCTCGATATCAGCCTGCCCCAGCATTCGTGCGGACTATTCGCAGGGCAATATATATGAGGATGATTTCATGGAAGTATGGAATCACCGCTACCAGCCTTTCCGGGACCGTTCGTGGATGAAGAAGGACGAGTGCGCAGGCTGCCGCTACTGGAAGTACTGCCGCGGCAACGGAATGCACCTGAGGGATGAGAACGGCCGGCTTGTCCAATGTTTAATTCAGAAAATGTCAACGAAATGAAATCAAAAGGATTCCTCAGATCCCTGACGGCGGCCGTGCTCGGCCTGCTGGGCTTCGCTTCCTGCGAAAAGGCGCTCGATGCCTACGGCAATGGGGAGATACTCTGCATGTACGGCCAGCCCCACGCCGATTTCAAGGCCGTCGGCACCGTCAAGGACAATTCGGGAAAGCCGCTGGAAGGTATCCGTGTCGCCGTTAGGCAGACCATCCCCAGTTCTTACGAAATGAAGGATACCGTCTATACCGACAGCAAGGGTGAGTATCTGCTGACAACGCAGGCCTTCAACGGGCCGAGCAGTGTCAGGATAGTCTTCGAGGACATCGACGGAGCGGCTAACGGCGGCGAATTCCAGAAGGTCGAGGCGAGCCCTGAAGTCAAGCAGACCAAGAAGGGCGACAACGCCTGGTATAACGGGGCCTTCGAGGCCAAGGCAAATGTGAAGATGAACAAAAAGTAAATGGATATGAAATTGAAAAGAATCTGGAGATTCCTTGCATCGACCGCCCTCGGTCTTCTGGGCTTCTCCTCGTGTGAATGGCTGGGCATCGGAGTCTGCATGTACGGCGAGCCGCACGCCGATTTCAAGGCCATAGGCACAGTGACCGACAACACCGGAAAGCCCGTCGAGGGCATCCGGGTGGCAGTTCAGCAGCACAGGCATTACGAGAATTCCGATTCGGTCATCTACGACCAGAACGACTGGTATGACAACGATACCATATTCACGGATTCCAATGGAAAATACGAGTTGGTGAGGAGCGTTTTCAGTGCGCCGAACAGGGTGACCGTCGTCTTCGAGGACATCGACGGAGAGGAGAACGGCGGAGAGTTCGAGAAGGCCGAAGCCAATCCGAAAGTGACCCAGACCAAGAAGGGCGACAAGAACTGGTACGGCGGAGCTTTCGAGACCAGGGCCGACGTCGTCTTGAAGAAGAAATAAGCCACAACTGCCGTTTCCGGTCTTACACAGACTGTTTTTTGCCAGTTCAGATTGATTTTCAGGGTGCCCCTGCGGGCATCCTGAAACTTTTTTCGTATATTTACGAATCAAGCAAATCCACTAACCATGAAAGAAAATAACAATTACAACTGGCAGTACTGCTCCGTAGGAGGAGTGGTCAGGGTCAAGGTCGCGAGCGGCGAGGATCTCGCCCACCTCGGCGAACTGGACCAGAAACTT
>JAFYZE010000290.1 GCA_017548805.1 Bacteroidales bacterium | reverse complement strand
GGAGGAGCTCGCCGCGCGGGCGGACGCCGTCTGCTTCGGCTCGCTCGTCCAGCGCATGGCTTCCCGCGACTCGGTCCTGCGCTTCGTCAGGACCATGCGTCCGGATGCCCTCAAGGTCTTCGACATCAACCTCCGCCAGCATTATTATTCTCGGGAGGTCCTCGAGGAGTCGCTCAGGCTGGCGGACATCCTGAAGATAAACGACGAGGAGATACGCATCGTGGCCGGCCTGTTCGGGCTTAGCGACGATGCCGTCACCGCCTGCCGTGAGCTGATCGGGGCCTTTGGCCTGAGGCTGGTCATCCTGACCAAGGGGCCGGAGGGCAGCGAGGTCATCACCGCCGGCGAGGTCATCCCCCAGGGCGTGGATGACGTGGAGATCGTCGATACCGTAGGCGCCGGCGACTCTTTTACCGCCGCCTTCGTCGTGGCCTACCTGCGCGGCGACACGCTCGCGGAAGCCCAGCGGCTCGCATCCGCGACCGCCTCATATGTCTGCTCCCGCAAGGGAGCCATGCCGGAATAACAACACTGAAACTTATTGATATCATGAAAGCAAAATCATTGATCGTGATCTGTCTCGCCCTGCTCGTTACGGGCAGCGCCTTCGCCCGCGACCATGTCCGCGGCCAGCTGAAAGTCGGCGCCGCGAAAGTGGATGTCACCCCGGGTCCGGACCAGCTTGGCCGTAACTCATACGGAGTCCTCGACCATACGCACTTCCGTGTGATTCTCTTCTCGAACGGCACCACTATTGCCGGCCTTGCCAATGTCGACGGCAATGCCAACCAGCGTTGCGTAGACGCCGTCAACGAGCGCATCGAGAAGGAGTTCGGCATCCCTCAGGGCAACATCATCTACAACGGCACCCACTGCCACTCCACCGGCACCGTACCTGCGGACGAACTGACCGAGAGAATGTACCAGGCCATCAAGCAGGCATACGAGAACATGGTTCCGGCCAAGGTCGGAGTCGGCAACGGCGTCTGTTACCTCAATGTCAAGCGCGACCTCTTCGATCCCGAGCGTGGGACATGGTGGGAAGGCCCCGACTATGACGGCAAGTCCGACAAGACCGTCGGCGTGCTCTATTTCGAGACCCTTGACGGCAAGCCCATAGCGACCTATTACAACTACGCGATGCACGCCGTCATCACAGGCCAGCTCGACATGATCACCGGCGACTTCCCCGGCAAGTCCGAGGAGTACATCGAGAGCCGCTACGGCGATGATTTCGTCGCCATATTCTCCTCCGGCGCCGCAGGCGACCAGAACCCCCTCTATTTCCAGCAGACCTTCGACCTGCGCGACATCCGCATCGCGGAATATGCCAAACGCGGCGAGGACATCTCCAACAGGATGCCTCCGGGAGGCCAGGGCCTCGACCGCAACGACCCTGAGGTGCACCGCCTGATGGAAGAGCAGAAGAAGATGGCTGAGAGCTATGGTCAGATCCTCGGCGAGGAGGTCAAGTATGTAATCATGATGATGCGTCGCTTCGAGACCGACGTGACCCTGGAGGCCGCCCGCACGCATGTAACCTGCCCCGGACGCCGCCAGACTAACGGCGGCGGGCGTGCAGGTTATGCCGGCGAGTATGAGGACGCAGACGACATCTCCCTCGAACTGGGCCTCGTGATGCTGGACAATATCCCCGTCTGCGCCATTTCCGGAGAGCCTTACAACCAGATAGCCGTCGAGCTTAAGAGCAAGTCGCCCTACAGCTTCACGATCGTGACCACGGTGACCGACGGCCACAACAAGGGCCGAGGCGGCTACATCCCTGATGACGAGGCCTATGGCGCGCAGGTGTTCGAGGTCCTGAGTTCCGGATACAAGCAGGGCTATGCCCAGAAGGCCATTGTGGACGGGCTGCTTGACCTGATCCACGACGCCACCCACTGATGACAGTTACCCTGCGGCATTACCCGCAGGGTAACTTTTTTTCGGTGAAACCGGAAATCGTTCGTATCTTTGTAAGTTGCGTGGTCGGAGGATATGCTTCGCCCAGAATTACAAGGATATGGACAATAAGAAATTCAACCTGTGGAACAGGATAGCGGCGGCCGCCGTGTTCGTGATATCGGCCGTGACGTACCTGTCCACCATAGAGCCTACCGCTTCTTACTGGGACTGCGGCGAGTTCATCGCATCATCGTACAAGCTTGAGGTGGGTCACCCCCCGGGGAACCCTGTCTTCCAGCTCATCGCCCGTGTATTCACGATGTTCGGGGACAACATGCATGCGGCATTGCTCGTCAATGCGATGAATGCGCTGTGCTCCGCGCTGACCATTTTCTTCCTGTATCTCACCGTCGTGTTCTTCGCCAAGCGCCTGGTGCGTCCCGGCAGTGACGGCGGATACACCGTCGGCGGGGCCGTTGCCGTGATCGGCAGCGCCGCCGTCGGAGCGCTGGCATACAGCTTCTCCGACACGTTCTGGTTCTCCGCGGTCGAGGGCGAGGTGTATGCGATGTCGTCGCTGTTCACCGCGCTCGTCTTCTGGTCCATGACCAAGTGGTACGAGCAGGCGGACAGGCCCTATGCCAACCGCTGGATCGTCCTCATCTCCTTCCTGATGGGGCTCTCCATCGGCATCCACCTGCTGAACCTCCTGGCCATTCCCGCCCTGGTCTTCATGTATTATTACAAGAAGCGCGAGGACGGCACTTACGGCATCTGGGAGCTGGTCAAGATATTCGCGGTATCGGTCGTGATACTTGCCATCATCCTTTTCTTCATCATCCCCTGGCTCCCCAAGCTCGCCGCATACGTCGACCTGTTCTTCGTGAACGTCCTAGGCCTTCCGTACAACTCCGGAGCGGCGTTCTTCATGGTGGCGCTGCTCGCGCTCTGTTTCTGGGGCCTGTTCAGGACCATGAAGCTGCAGAAAGTGTTCTGGAACACCGCCCTGCTGTGCTGCACGACCATCATCATCGGTTTCTCCATCTTCAGCATAGACATCATCCGTTCGTGCGCCAAGACTCCTACCAACGAGTATCAGCCGGACAACGCCTTCACGCTGGTGCGCTACCTGTCGCGTGAGCAGTACGGCTCCACTCCCATCGTATACGGACAGTATTTCGACGCTCCGTACGAGCTTTACACTCCCAGATACTGGGCGCCCCTGAACGGCAAGTACGTGCATGTCGACGGCCCCGTCGATGCGAAGTACGAGGCCTCCGGCAAGATGCTGTTCCCGCGCATGTGGAGCGGAACCGACCAGCGCAGCATTGATTTCTACGAGACTTACATGAATGGCAAGGGCCACCGTATCGCAGGCCGCACTCACCGCAAGCCCACGATGGGCGCCAATCTCGCCTTCTTCTTCGACTATCAGCTGAACTGGATGTACTGGCGCTACTTCATGTGGAACTTCGTCGGCCGCCAGAACGAGATCCACGGCCAGATGCCGGGCGACCTGTTCTACGGCAACTGGGAGAGCGGCATCGGCTTCATCGACAGGATGAGGCTGGGCGACCAGACGGATGCGCCGCCAGTCCTCAAGGACAACAAGGGCAAGAACCACTATTTCTTCCTGCCCCTGCTCCTCGGCCTGCTGGGCCTCTTCTTCCAGTTCGACAGGGACAAGCGCGGAAGCTGGCTGGTGTTCCTGATGTTCTTCATGACGGGCATCGCCGTCGTTGTATACTTGAACCAGCCTCCTTTCCAGGTCCGTGAAAGGGATTACGCCTATGCAGGATCGTTCTATTCATTCTCAATATGGATAGGTCTTGGCGTCGCGGCCATATACAACTGGGTGAACGACGCCCTCAAGGGACGCGGTTCCACCGCCGTGGCTGCGGCCGTGACGGTCGCGTGCCTGTTCGTCCCGGCCCTGATGGCCGCGGAGAACTGGGACGACCATGACCGCTCGAACCGCAGGACTTCTACCGAGATGGCTGCGAACTACCTCAATTCGGTGGGTAAGAACGGTATACTGATCACCCACGGAGACAACGATACCTTCCCGCTATGGTATGCGCAGGAGGTCGAGGGTATCCGTACCGACGTGCGTGTCGTGAATACATCCCTGCTCGGTACCGACTGGCATATCGACCAGATGAAGTATGCAGTGAACGAGTCCGCTCCGCTCCCGCTCACGGTGGGACCCGAGCAGTACCTGTACGGCACCAACGAGTACGTCATCATCAACGATACGCGCGAACAGCCCGTGCTCCTCTCGGATGTCATGACGGTGTTCAAGCATCCCGATGTGAAGGTGCTCCTCTCGGGCGGCAAGAAAGCGGATTACATCATCTCCCGCAAGCTCATAGTCCCGGTGAACAAGGAGAACGCGCTCAGGAGCGGCATAGTGAGCGAGAAGTTCGCGGATGCCATGCCGGACAGCATCGTGCTCGAGATCCCGAAGGACAAGGATTATCTGACCAAGCCCGAGCTGTTCATGCTTGACCTGCTGTCCAACTACCAGTGGGACAGGCCGTTGCATGTGCTTAACCAGGGAGGCGACCTGAATATCGGCATCAAGGATTATCTGATGTTCGAGGGTTATTCAGCCAAGTTCGTTCCGTTCAGGAACAGGATGACCACGACAGACCCGGGCATCGTCGATACCGACAGGCTGTACGACCTTATGACCAACGTGTTCAAGTGGGACGCCATCTCGAGGGACGACTATTTCGTGGATTACCAGAACCTCTATACGCACCTTGGCGTCATGTCGCAGCGCAGCCTCTTCGTCAATGCCGCCACCGCTTTCATGAAGGCAGGGGAGTTTGACCGTGCTAAGGAGATGCTGGACAAGTGCCAGAGCCTGATCCGCCGCGAGTCATATCCTCTGGAGACGATACCTATCGGCTTCTCCGGCAACGACTATATGGTGTGCGAGATGGTCGATATGTATTACAAGCTCGGACAGCCTGACAAGGCCCGCGAGCTTGCCATCGAGTTCTACAACAACCTTCTTGTTAGTTCCCGTTTTTACCTGGAGTACTATGACATCGCCCAGTCCGATTTCGAACTGTGCGGCCAGTATGTCTATTATCTGCAGGATGTCGTGAATACTGCCGGCGACAAGGAACTTGCCGACCAGATCGGAAAGAATTTCGAGTCGTTGATGGAATATGTCCAGGGCGGATCCCGCAGCGTCAATGAGACCGGAGACCTTGCGATAGACGAAGGCTAGCGGGCTAGACGCACGAATATGGAGAGCGGGAGGGCTTTGCCGAAGCTGTCAAGCAGGGCGAGCTCCCCGCTTTCCATTTCATATCCCTCCCTGCCTTCGAGGCCGAAGGCTTCCTTCACCACAGTTTCGCCCAGAAGGGCGGAATAGCCGTTTGAATAGAGGTTGAGGACCATGAACGAGTCCTTCGGAGCGAGTATCTGCGAGACGGTCTTGAGCATGTCGAAAAGGCACTCGTCGAGCTTCCATCTCTCTCCGTCCGGGCCGTGTCCGTATGCCGGTGGATCGAGGATGATCCCTTGATAGGAATTGCCCCTGCGGGCTTCCCTGCGGGCGAATTTCATTGCGTCCTCGACGACCCAGCGGATGCCGTCCAGGCCGCTGGCCTCCATGTTTTCCTTAGCCCAGGTGACTACTTGGCGGACGGAGTCCAGGTGGGTGACGTCGGCCCCTGCCGCCTTGGCGGCGAGCGAGGCCGCGCCGGTGTACGCAAAGAGGTTCAGGACCTTGGGGCGAGGCCGTCCTTCAGTCTCCGCCTTACGGATTAGCGCGCCCGTATGGGCATAGATATACTCCCAGTTGGGGGCCTGCTCGGGGAAGACGCCTACATGCTTGAACGAGGTGAGCCCCAGGCGGAGCCGGAGGTTGAGGCCTTCCTGCTCTCCGCGGTAGCCGATGTACCACTGGTCGTCCATCTTCTTCAGGCGCTCCCAGGTGCCGCTGTCTTCCTTGCCGGCCTTGCCGAATCCGGCGCCTGGCGCGAAGCGCGTGTGCATCAACCGGGCCCACTCGGCTTCGCCCATGGACTTGTCCCACAGAGCCTTCGGCTCGGGGCGGGCCATGACATACCGTCCGTAGCGCTCCAGCTTTTCGCCTCTGCCGGAGTCGATGATCTCATAGTCCTTCCAGGACGCTGCCGGGTACTCTATTTTCATCGTGAATCGATTTATTGGTACAAAGATAGTGGTTATTCGGCGAAAATTGTTAATTTTGTGCTTGCCGAAAATGGAAATATTTAATTTTTATACTTATGCAACAGTACATTGATTCTTACGATTTTACCGGCAAGAAAGCCATCGTCCGCGTTGACTTCAACGTTCCCCTGAACGAGAATTTCGAGATCACCGACGACACCCGCATCCGCGCTGCCATTCCCACGCTCAAGAAGGTCCTGGAGAAGGGAGGTTCCCTCATCATCATGTCCCACCTCGGACGTCCCAAGAAGGTTGACCCCAAGTTCTCCCTCAAGCACATCGTGGCCCGCGTGTCCGAGCGTCTAGGCGCTCCCGTCCAGTTCGCCGACGACTGCATGAAGGCCGATGCACAGGCCGCCGCCCTCAAGCCGGGCGAGGTCCTGCTGCTCGAGAATCTCCGTTACTACGCAGAGGAGGAGGGCAAGCCCCGCGGACTCGCAGAGGATGCCTCCGACGAGGAGAAGGCCGCTGCCAAGGCTGCAGTCAAGGCCAGCCAGAAGGAGTTCGTCAAGCATCTGGCTTCCTATGCCGACTGCTACATCAACGACGCTTTCGGCACTGCGCACCGCGCACACGCCTCCACCGCCCTCATCGCCAAGTATTTCCCGAATGACAAGATGTTCGGCTATCTGATGGAAGGCGAGATCAAGGCTATCGACCACGTCCTGCACGAGGCCGAACGCCCGCTGACCGCCATCGTCGGCGGCTCCAAGGTTTCCTCCAAGCTCGCAGTCCTCAAGAACCTCGTGGGCAAGGTCGACAACCTCATCATCGGCGGCGGCATGGGCTACACCTTCATCAAGGCCCAG
>JAFYZE010000289.1 GCA_017548805.1 Bacteroidales bacterium | reverse complement strand
GTCGCTGGAGAACGGCTATGACGAGGAATACATGATGGCGGACCTGTTCGAGTCGCCCGGGGCGGGCGTCGGGGCGGCGGATGCCGCCACCAAGGCCGCCTCCGGGCGGTGGAAACGCCCGCTCCGCAGCCTGCTCGAGGACTATCTCGAGCAGGCGTACGTCACGCGGGCCGACGCGGTCTTGCCCGCGCCCGGCAGCGCCGCCGAGTATATTTCCGTCCTGACGCAGTCGGACGCGCAGATATACTGGCCATATTCAGAAGACTGGGATGGCTCGAGCCTGCCTGTCATCACTTTCGACCCCGGGGACGGCATGACCGCCAATATCGGCTACGAGATGCGTAAAGACGGAACGGTAAAGGAAGTCGTGGTCTCGGAAAGGACCGCGATGGAGCGTCCGGTATGGGTCATGAACCGCAACGACGACTGCGGTTACCAGACCATCGAGATGCTCCGCCGCCAGGATCCCGACTGGGGCAAGGGCGGCTCCATCGTCATCAGCAAGGACACCAAGGCCGAAGGGTTCGAAGTCCCGAGGACTTTGATCCTCAAGGAGTTCGAGGCGACCAGGAATTATGACACCTGGTTCGCCGGCGCGAGCGAGTTCTGGGTGAAGGCGGGGAGCGTCGAGGATTTCTATGCCACCACTGAAGCGGAGATGCGGCTGTATTCGCCTTCGATCACGGATTTCCTCGTCGTCGTGAAGCGGAGCCAGATAGGGCAGAAGATTCCGTTCAACGCGGTCATAGTGTCCGAATGGACGGAGCAGCTGGAGTCGCTCGCTTTCATGATCACTGAGGACGACGGCGGCACCCTGACCACCTGGAAATGCTCCGCCCAAGTTAAGATTAAGTCTAGGGGCTACGGCTTCGAAATCGAGATTCCGTTCAACTCCCGCGACGACATAGTCTGGCGCGGGCAGCTTACGCGCAAGTACCTGGAGAAGAACAACAACGTCGAAGGACACTTCGGGGACGTGTACCTGACGTTCGGAATAATCTGACATTTTTCGGAAATACCGTCTTTATTCCCTATCTTTGCTTTACTATGTTTGCAAAGGACGTATATGTCAGGAGGCGTCAGACGCTCATTGACAGCATGAAGGCGCAGGGAGCGGACGGTATAGCCCTTTTCGTGGGCAATGTCGAGGCTCCGGCCCAGTACAGGGACAATTGTTACAAATTCCGCCAGGACAGCTGCTGGCTGTACTATTTCGGCATCGATGACCCGCGCTATGCCGCGGTCATCGACCTGGACAGCGGAGAGGAGACCGTCTTTGCGGATGATGTCGACATCGACGACATCATCTGGATGGGCCCTATGCCGTCGGTGGCCTCGGTCGCCGCAGGCGTAGGCGTGGAGCATTCCGCGCCGTATGGCGCGCTGGACGACGCAGTCGCCAGTGCCCGCGCCCTCGGCCGCCGCGTGCATTTCCTGCCGGCCTCGCGTTACTACAACGCCATGAAGCTCGGTTCCCTGCTTGGCATCGATCCTTACGACACCTTCAGCAAGGGCAAGGCCGGCTGTCCCGCGGCTTCCACGGAGATGGTCCGCGCCGTCGTCGAGATGCGCCTGGTCAAGGAAGACATCGAGGTTGAAGAACTGGACCGCGCCTGCACCCTTGGACAGCAGATGCACACAGTAGCCCGTCAGGGCATCGTCCTGGGGGTCAAGGAGCAGGAGATCGTCGGCGCCATGGAGGCCCTCACCCTCGCCAAGGGCTGGGGCGTGTCCTTCGCTACGATCCTCACCCAGCACGGAGAGATATTCCATTGCCATTCACACGAATATCCCATCGAGCCCGGCAGGCTCCTGGTGATAGACGCCGGCCTCGAGACCAACGCCCATTACGCTTCGGATTTCACCCGCACCTATCCGACCGGAGGGAAGTTCACCCCGAAGCAGCGCGACATCTATCAGATTGTGTATGAGTGCAATGAGCACGCATTCGATATCACCCGTCCCGGTACTGCGTACCTCGACGTGCATCTGAGCGTCGCCCGCAGGATGCTCCAGGGCCTTGCCGACCTCGGCCTCGTAAGAGGCGACTTGGACGGCATGGTCGAGGCCGGGATCGCCGGCCTGTTCATGCCGCACGGACTGGGCCACAACATGGGCCTGGACGTCCACGACATGGAGGACCTCGGCGAGAATATCGTCGGCTACGGCCCCGGCCAGAAGCGTTCCTCGCAACTGGGCCTCGGCAGCCTCCGCATGGCCCGGCCGCTCGTTCCCGGCAATGTCGTCACGGACGAGCCCGGCATCTATTTCAACCCCGACCTCATCCGTCAGTGGAAGGACGAAGGAATGGACAAGGGCTATGTCAATTACGGCAAGCTCGAGAGCTATTTCGATTTCGGCGGCATAAGGCTTGAGGACGATGTCCTCATCACTACGGGCGGAGCCCGCAGGCTGGGCTCCAACCGCCTGCCCATAGCCCCCGGCGACGTCGAGGCGGCCATGGCTGCGGACAAAGCATAGCGCCATGAGCGTCCTTGCCATCCTCGCCGTCGTTGCCGGTGTCATCGGCATAGCCGGAAGCGTCATACCGGGGCTTCCCGGCCCGCCTCTTGGCTGGCTGGGCATGCTCCTGGCCTATCTTGCCAAGGGTACAAATGGCTCCGGAGACCCGATGACGACCAAACTGCTTGTCATCTGGCTCATCATCACGGTCATCGTGTCCATACTGGACTACGTGATACCGGCTTATTTCACCC
>JAFYZE010000288.1 GCA_017548805.1 Bacteroidales bacterium | reverse complement strand
TTCTCGATGTCCATGATGCGGCCCTGGAGATTCTGGCGGATATTGAGGATACCCCTGCGTCCGAACGACTTGAGGCTCAGCTCCTTGGTATAGGTGTCGCCAACCTCGTAATCGTCGTCGCCGGTCTCCTCGGCCACCTGCTCGGGAGTCATCTGGGTGTTGGGATTCTCCACTTCCTCGACGATCTCGAAGTTCTGGTAGATCTCGCAAGTACCCTTGTCTACGTTGACAATGACGTCGAAGTTGTCGGACGAGCCGTAGGTCTTGGCAATCTGGGTCATGAAGACGTCCTTGAGGACGCCCATCATCACCGGCCTGTCAATGTTCTTTTCCTCCTTGAAATCCTTGAAGGCGTCAATGAGGGTAACAACGTTTTCCTTTTCCATGTTTAATTATCTTTTATTTCTGTTCTTCCATTTCCTTGAGCAGGGCGTCGGCCTCGGCGCCGCTGATGCCGGCGGAGCCCACGGTGAGGGCGTAGTCCTCGACGTCGCGGTCGAACGCGGCCAGCACCGCGCGGTGAACATACTCACAGTCACCGAGATTGACGCTGCCGCCTTCCTTGGCGACGGTCACGTCGATGACATTGTCATCCTCGTCGAAATCGAGGCAAACAACGCTGCAGCCGCGCTCCTTGGCGGCGGCTTCCAGCACTTTCTGCAATTCAGTCCTGTCCATCGTAAATCACAATAAAAAATAGGAACCGTCCGGCCCCTATCTCTTTCACGACTGCAAAATTAGAAAAAAAATGTTAACTTTGCAAATCAAAGGAAACTTCTCATGGAATTCACGACGAAAGAACTTGCCAGGATCCTGAAGGGCACAGTCGACGGCAACCCCGACGAAAAGGTCACCTCCTTCGCAAAGATCGAGCATGGAAAGCCCGGCAAACTCTGCTTTTTCGCCAATCCCAAATACGAGCACTACGTTTACGAGACCAAGGCTTCGGCCATCATCGTGAACAAGGATTTCGTGCCCAAGGAGCCGGTTCCGGCCACGCTCATCCGCGTCGACGACGCGTATTCGTCCGTAGCCTACCTTCTCAAGTACGTACGCGAGCATGAGAGCAAGTTCCGCTATCACCGCAGCCTCATATCCCTGGTCTATCCTTCCGCAAAACTTGGCAGGAAGGTCTATGTCGGCAGCTATTCCTACATCGGCAGGAAATGCCGCATCGGTGACTATACCCGGGTCTACCAGAACGTCTACATCGGCGACGGGACGACCATCGGCAAGCGCTGCATCCTGTACCCCGGAGTGAGGATCTATCCCGGCATGGTCATCGGCGACAACGTCATCCTCCACGCCAACTGCGTCATCGGCTCCGACGGCTTCGGCAACGCCCCTCAGCCCGACGGCACCTGGGAGAAGATCGAGCATCTGGGCAACGTCATCATAGGCAACGATGTCGAGATCGGCGCCAACACCACCGTGGACCGCGCCGAGATGGAGTCCACCATCATCGGCAACGGAGTGAAGATCGACAATCTCTGCCAGATCGCCCACAACGTCCAGATCGGGGACAATACCGTCATGGCCGCCCAGAGCGGCATAGCCGGCTCGACCAAAATAGGCAAGAACTGCATCATCGCCGGGCAGGTCGGCATAGTCGGCCACCTCACCATCGCCGACGGCACCACCATAGCTGCGCAGGCCGGAGTGATCGGCAACGTCAAGGAGAGCGGCCAGAAACTCTTCGGCACTCCCGCCATCGACATCAAGAACTACATGCGCAGCTACGCCATCTTCAAGCAGAACGCAAAATGAGACAAAATACCATTGCAAATCCCTGTTATTTCGAAGGGAAAGGCCTGCATACCGGGCGGTACGCCCACATGTACATATGGCCCGCACCGGCAGGGACGGGCATCCGTTTCATAAGGACTGACCTCGATGACGCATGCGTCGAGGCGCTGGCGGAGAATGTCTCCAACACTGCGCGCAGCACCACCCTTTCGTGCGGGGAGGCATCGGCAGTCACGGTCGAGCACATCCTCTCGGCCCTGACGGGGATGGGCATCGACAATGCCGAGATCCACATCGACAATGCCGAAGTCCCCATCCTGGACGGCAGCGCACTCCCCTACGTCGAGGCTTTCCGCAAGGCCGGGATCGTCGCGCAGGATGCTGAGCGCCGTTTCCTCGAACTCGGCAGCACGGTGGAAGTCAAGGACGAAAAGAGTGGAGCGTGGGTCAGGATAGAGCCGTCGGACAAGCCCTCGACAGAGATCACGGTCGATTTCGGGTCCAAGGTCCTGGGCGTGCAGAGCGCCAGCTGGGACCTTGACACGGACTACGCTTCCGCCATCGGCCCCTGCCGCACCTTCGTATTCTTCCACGAGATAGAGTTCCTCGCCCGCCAGGGCCTGGTAAAGGGCGGCGACGTGAACAACGCCATAGTCATCATCGAACATCCGGTGTCCCAGCAGCAGATAGACGAGCTCTGCGGCCTGCTCGGGCTTCCGAGCCTCAAGGCCACGGAGAACGGCTACCTAAGCAATCTCAAGCTGCATTTCCCCGACGAATGCGGCCGCCACAAGCTGCTCGACATCATCGGCGACCTGCGTCTTGCGGGCGGTTGGCTCAACGCACGCGTGACCGCCTTCAAGCCGGGGCACACCATCAACTCCATTGCGGCCAAGGAGATCAGGAAGGCACTGATTTTGAAGTAAGTAGCCGCGTAACCATCAATCATTCAAATGAACAAGATCCATCCCACAGCAATAATCAGCCCGAACGCCATCCTCGGAGACGGCGTCGAAGTCGGGCCTTTCGCCTACATAGACGAGAACGTCACCATCGGTGACGGATGCAAGATCCACCCCCACGCCGTCATTTTCTCCTATGTGAAGATCGGCAGCAATTGCGAGATCTTCCCCGGAGCCGTCGTCGGCGCCATTCCCCAGGACCTCAAGTACGACGGCGAGGTATCGTATGTCGAGATAGGTGACAATGTCACCATCCGCGAGTGCGCCACCATCAACCGCGGCACCAAGGTCAGCGGCAAGGGCGTGACCCGCATCGGAGACCACACCCTTATCATGTCGTATGTCCATGTCGCGCACGACTGCAGCATCGGCAACCACTGCATCCTGACCAGCTATGTCGGCCTGGCGGGAGAGACGGACGTCGAGGACTGGGCCATCATCGGCGGAGGCACCGTGGCGCACCAGTTCAGCCATGTCGGTACGCACGCGATGGTCGGCGGCGGATTCAGGATCAGCAAGGACATCCCGCCGTACACACTGTGCGGACGCGAACCCATCTGCTATGTCGGCGTGAATATCGTCGGACTGCGCCGCCGCGGATTTGACTCCGACGTCATCCGCAACATCAAGGACATCTACGACACCATCTATTTCCAGGGCAACAACATCAGCGACGGCTGCGCCCGCGTGGAAGCCGGATTCCCTCCTTCCGAGGAGAAGGACACGATCCTCAACTTCATCCGCAACTCCAAGCGCGGCATCGTCCGCCCCGGCGACACCCGCGAGAAGGGTCTCGACTGGTAGCTTATGCTGTTCTCGACGGCATACTTCCCTCCGGTAGAGTATTTTGCAAAGATAGCCGAAGGCTTCACCCTGTCCACGGACGAGGTGAAGCCTTCGGTCATATGGATCGAAGCGTGCGAACACTACAAGAAACAGACATACAGGAACCGTTTCCGGTATTATGCCGCCGACGGGGTTCAGAGCCTGTCCTTCCCCGTCGTGCACGGCGAGAGCGCACAGAAGCTGCAAATCACCGACGTGGAGGTGGACTGGTCAACGCCCTGGCTCATCCGCACAGAGAGGGCCATCTCGGCGGCGTACGAGTCTTCGGCATACTTCGACCATTACAGCGATGAGCTCTTCGGACTGCTGGAAGAAAGGCCGAGGACATTGTTCGAGCTCAACCTGGGCATCCTCCGCTTCTTCCTCGGCAAGACCGGCATCCGCGCCGACATCCGCTTCACGGAGGAGTTCACTCCCGACGGGTCCGGCATATACGGAGAGGACCTGCGCGAGGCCATTCATCCGAAGCGCCCGAATACCATTCTCAAGGACCTGGCACTGGAAAAGCCGTATTTCCAGGTCTTCGCCAGGAAATACGGCTTCGTTCCAAATCTTTCCATCATGGACCTCCTTTTCAACGAAGGTCCCGATGCGATACTCTATCTCAAGAATCTCTAGAATCTCCAGCCGAGGGTAAGCACGATGTCCGCCAGCGAGCGGGTCTGGACGACCTCCGGGAGGTACTCGTCACCGCCGGTGATGTAGTCTCCGTAGGGATTGAAGTAATCAGACGCGTACTTGGTGTAGCGGACTGCAAGGTCGGAGAAGAAGGATCCGTCGGAAGAATAACCGAGACCGCAGGAGTAGGTGCTCACCAGGTCGGGGAAAGCTTCCTTGAATGTGATCACGTTGGCTCCGGAAGCGAACTCGTCATAATAGTTGATGAAGCCTCCGGCGGTATACTTCACACCGTTCTTGTCAAATGCGTAGTACTGCGGCGAAGTGCGCAGGGCATATCCGGCACGGAGTGAAAGCGTAGGCACGGGACGGACCTCAATGCCGAAGCGTCCGGAATACTCCTTGCCTGCGAAATAACGGTTGACGTCATTTTCGACTCTGAAGTAGTCGCTGCCGTAGTAATCGCGCTCGGAGAAACGCATCTTGCTGTAATCCGCCATCTCGAAATCGGCGCTGAGAAGGCCGAAACCGCCGAAAGTATAGGCGAGGCCGGCGTTGAAGCGCCAGGGAGTGGTGAGATTGTAGGTATAGTCGTTACGGGGACTGCCTGCCGAGGTATCGTAGTTCGCGGAAGTGAAATACGTAGAGGCGTCAACGGTCCAGGAATCGGTGATGGTGTACAGCGTCGGGGTCTGGAAAGCCGCGCCTATCCTCAAGCCGCCGACAGGGACCCAGATGAAACCGACCTTGGCGTAGATGCCGGACACATCCGTAGTCTGCGCATAATTGTATTTGGCATGGCTGAAATTGGTGACCACGCCGTCGGCATACTCAATCTCAAACTGTGACGGGTCGACCGCTTCCTCGAGGAAATACTCGGAGTAGCGGTAAGTCGCTACCGGCATGCCGAGGTTGAAGCCGAGGAAGAACCTGTCGTTGAAGTTAAGGCCGGCATTCATGATCATGTCGTACTTGGCGCCGTAGGTCTGGACCCTGGAATACTGGTCCAGGGCTCCCTGGGTGCGGATGTCGTACGATCCGTCAGACAACTGGTACATGCCCTCGGTAGCGCCGAGATAGGTATAGTTGCCGTCGGCATCCACCATGGGATTGCCATACTCGTCGTATGCCTCGGCAATCATTCCGCCCTGGTATGCCGTAAGGTAATTCCAGGGAATGGAGGACGAATAGTAATTGTCCCTGTTCATCAGCGACTCGGGCGAATAAGGGGAAGCGCCTGCGGCAAAGGAGCCGAGGAGGGAGGTCATCTCGTTGATCCCGCTTCCGACGAAGTCGTTCATGAAGTGGTTGGTGGCGTTGGACACGAAGCCTAGGGTGAAACTCTTGAGGGATCCGTTGCCATAATTGTCGAAGTTCAGCGCAACCCCGATGTTGGGGATATTGAACTTCTTTGCAGTGTAGTCAAGGTATCCGGTATAATCCTCCGAGTAATGGGTGGAATAGCCGGAAGTATTGCTCATGATGGTGATGCCCGGGGAGATCGTGAACTGCGAATAGGGTGCGACGGCGGATCCGGCGGGATTGATCCCGATGGATCCCAGGTCGCCGCCGAGCGCCGTCATGGCGCCTCCGAGGGCGATGGAACGTGCCGTTCCGTAGTAGTCGTTCACTCCGTATGAGAGAGCCTCGGACAAGGTCTGGGCTCCGGCTGCCGCCGCCGCGAAGGACAGCAACGCAGCCAATGCAATCTTTTTCATGTCGTCAATCAGGATAAGATAAACAAATAACTGATGGTCAAAGGCCCGGGGCTATCGGCGTCCGCCGCCACCGGAACTGCGGCTTGCACCGCCGCCACCGCCGCCGCTGTAACCACCGCCGGAACTGCTGCCGGCGCTACGGCTGGCGCCACCGCCGCTATAGCCGCCACCGCTGAAGCCACCGCCGGAGCTGCGGCTGGCGCCGCTGCTGTAGCTGCCGGAGGAAGAAGTGCTGCGGCTGGGAGCCGAATAGCTGCCGGAAGAGGAGCTGCTGCGGGTGGAACCGGAATAGCTGCCGGAGGAGCTGCCGCCCGCCGGATTGGACCTGCGGTATGTGCCGGAGGTGGAAGCTGCACGGCCGGACGATGCCGAGGATCCGCGGACTGCGGCCGAGGAAGAACGCGTCGTGGCGGAAGCCGCGCGTGCCGCCGTGGAAGCGGTGCGGGAGGCGGCAGGGACGGAACGGGTGACCGTCCTGGCCGCATCCGAAGAGGTGCGGGACGCAGTGGTCATGCGGCCGGCGGACGCATTGGGAGTTGCACTCCCGGATGAGGCAGCGTTGCCTGCGGTACGGACCACTCGTCCTACGCCTGCACGGGGATTGGCGGAGATATTGGTAACGTCAGCGCGGGTAGCGATCTGGTGGCCATGGTAGCGGGAGCCGAAGTATGCTCCGCCGCCACCTCCGTAATAATAAGGATAGCCGTAGAACGGGCTGTACCATCCGGCGTAACCATAGTACCAGGGATCATACCAGAAAGGACCGAAGCCGAAACTGTAGTAAGGACCCCAGAACGGATCGTACCAGCCGAAGCTCCAGGAAGGTCCCCAGAACGGGTCATACCAGAAAGGATCGTACCAGAAAGGTGAATAGAAGCCGTAGTACATGTTGCGGTACCACCTGCGGGAGCCCCAGAAATAAGGGCTGCCGTAGCCGTACCAGGAATAGTACGGGTAGTTCCAGCTATACCAATTAAGGTCATCAAGGTCATAGAGCGACACCGTGGTGGTGCTGTCCTTGTGATTGAACTTGATATTGGCGGTCATGTTCTCCGGGATGACAAGTGTATCGACCTTGCCGACAGTCTTCACGAACACGGCGGAAGACTTGGTCCTGGCGATGAGGTCGTCAGTGGCAGTCAGTTTCGCAGCCTGGGCGTCGAGCGACAGGGACTGCGGTCTATAGTAGATTCCGTCCTGGTACTTCTGAGCCGGAGCCTGCGTGAGCGAGGCCGTGGTGCCACAGGAAGTGAGCGCCAGGAGGACCGAAGCGATGAATAAGAC
>JAFYZE010000287.1 GCA_017548805.1 Bacteroidales bacterium | reverse complement strand
GTGAATACCGCGAGAAGGACACTGGCCACGACGGCAAGGGCCACGAAGAACAGCGCTGCTCCGAAGAGGTTCTTCAGTACCCAGAATTTCTTGGTATCGGTGTTTTCTTCCATGCTTGTCTCGTATATCCTCGCAAAGTTACAAATAATTCATTATATTTGTTCATGTCCATTTATCGAAAAGACATGCCCCGGAACAACAGCACCATGGCGGCTCTCATGCTCGCCTTTGCAGTCCTGATGAGCCTCCCCTGGCTCATTCCACATACCGGATTCGTCGCACTGTTCGGCTTCGTACCGCTGCTCCTTATGGAGCGTTACGCCACCTTGCACGGAGTGAGACGTTTCTGGATGTGGCACTACGGGGCTTTCGTCCTTTGGAATGCCTTCACCACTTTCTGGGTATGCTGGGCCACTGTCGGCGGCGGCGTCTTCGCCGTGCTGGCCAATGCCCTCCAGATGTCCCTCGTGTTCGGGCTTTTCCGCCTTTCAAAGAAGAAGTTCGGAGGCGCGCTCCCCTATATCTTCCTCGCTGCCGCGTGGATAGCGTGGGAGCGGGCGTATTTCAGCGCCCAGATCTCATGGCCTTGGCTCGTGCTGGGCAATGCCCTGGCCCGTTCGACCGAGCTTGCGCAATGGTATGAGTACACTGGCACGATAGGAGGGTCGCTCTGGATATGGGCCTGCAACCTCTCACTGTTCGGTTTCATCACCGCCCTGCACGACAGGCGTACCGAGCGTTGGAACGCCAAGGCCCGCATCGCTTCAGTGGCGGGGCTCCTGCTGGTATTCATCGGCCCCGTGGTCACTTCCGCCGTCATCGGCAGCCGTTACCAGGAGGTTTCCGAAGGCAGCATGGACGTGCTGGTCTGCCAGCCTAACCTCGATCCTTACCAGAAGTTCCAGTTCCTGAACCAAAACCAGCAGAACGCCGTCCTCATGGAAGTGGCGGAAGAGGGACTGGCCGGACGCGCGTCCGGCTCTCCCCTGCTCGTCGTAGCACCTGAGACCTTCACGAACGACATCGTCGTCGGAGAGTACGAGACAAGTCCCACCTGGAGACGCTTCGTACAGTTCCTGAACGAGCATCCGGGCACCGAAATGCTTTTCGGGGCGTCTTCGCGCGAGTTCTATCCCGACGCTGAACCGAGGGATCCCTGCGATTTCAAGATAGACCAGGGAGGCTGGATCCAGAGGCACAACTCCGCCCTAAACCTCAAGGCCGACGGCACCACCGAGATATTCCACAAGAGCCGTCTGGTGGTCGGCACCGAGATGACTCCCTATCCAAAAATTATTCTTCCCCTGGCAAGGCTGCTGGGGACCGGTATCGGACGCTGCGTCGGGCAGCCTGAAGTAACGTTGCTGCATGCCTTCGGCATCCCTTACGGCTGCGCCATCTGCTACGAATCGGTCTTTGGAGAGTACTGCACGGAGTATGTCAAGAAGGGGGCCAAGTTCATGACCGTCATCACCAACGACGCCTGGTGGGGCAATACCCCGGGATACCGGCAGCACCTGAGCTATTCGGCGCTGCGCGCCATCGAGCTCAGGCGCGACATCGCCCGCTGCGGCAATACCGGCATATCCTGCTTCATCGACCAGAAAGGCCGCATACTCGAACGCGGCCCGTGGTGGGAAAAGGCAACCCTGGAGGGAAGCGTCAACTTCAACTCCAGGGTCACATTCTTTGCCGCTAACGGAGACATCGCCGGCAGGATCTGCACTTTCGTATTCCTGCTCTTCCTTCTCGCCCTCGCGGTAAGGTTCCTTATCAGGAAATAATCCCTACAGCTTCGAAACCAGGTTGCTGATCTTGTGCAGCTGGTCAGGTATGCGGATGTGCTGGGGGCACTTCGGCAGGCAGGCGTTGCAGTCAATGCAGGCGTCGGCAGTCTTCTCGCCCAACTCCTTGAACCGCTTGAGGAATACTTTCTTCTTCTGCTTGTAGTCCTTGTCCTTGTGCTCCGGATCGGGGATGCTCAGCTCGTCGCTGGTGGTGTTGAACACCCGGAAGTTGCCGGGGATGTCCACACCGTTCGGGCACGGCATGCAGTAGGAACATGCTGTACAAGGGATATGGGTGTTAGACATATACAGGTCGGCTACGGTCTGCATGAAGTCCATCTCTCCCTGGTCGAAAGGCTTGAAGCCGGTGAACAGGGCGACGTTCTCCTTGAGCTGGGCCATGTTGGACATGCCGCTCAAGGTTACCATCACGCCGGGCAGGGACCCCACGAAAGTGAGGGCGTTGCCCGCAGGGCTGAGGTTGGGGTGACGCTCGGCCAGGACGCCCTTGATGCCGTCGCTGACACTCGCCAGCGCACCTCCCTTGACGGGCTCCATCACCAGGACGGGGATGTCGCGCTCGCGCAGGATCTTGTAAAGCGTCTCGGAGTCGGTATTGCCGCCCTCGTCCGTAGCCATGTACTTCCAGTCAAGATAGTTGAGCTGGATCTGCACGAAATCCCACTGCTCCCTGTCGAGAAGCTTGGGCAGGGTGGCGTTGTCGCCGTGATAGGAGAAGCCCAGGTGACGGATGCGTCCGGCGGCCTTCTCCTGCTTGAGGTATTCAAGCACGCCGTTGTTCACAAAACGTGACTCGAACTCTTCCATGCTGGATACGGCATGACACAGGAGGAAATCGACATAGTCCACCTGGAGGTTCTTGAGCGAACGCTCGAACATGGCCTTCGCGGCATCGAGGGTAGGACCGTTGCCGGGGCCGAAGGCGAAGTTGGACATCTTGGTGGCGATCATGTAGGACTCGCGCGGATGCCTGCTGAGGGCGTTGCCGGTGACGACTTCTGACTCACCATAAGCGGGGGCGGTATCGAAATAGTTGACGCCGTGCTCAATGGCGTAGTCAATCATGTCGTTGACGGCTTCCTGGTCCAGACGGCCGCCGTGTCCGCCGGCACCGCCGGGAAGCGAAGGAAGGCGCATGCAGCCGAGGCCGAGGAGGCTCAGGTCGCAGCCGAGGCTGTCCCAGTAGCGGGTATCCACCTTTGACCCTTCGGGTGCATCCGGCATGGGGGTGAAACTGGCTCCGGCGGCAGTCTTGGAGCCGCTGCGGGAGCCGCAGGCCTGGATAAGCGTACCTGCGGAAGCGAGACCGACTCCGACAAAGAACATATCCTTGATGGCCTCGCGACGTGTGATCTTCTTGCTCATGATGTAATTCAATTCGTTAGGTTGCACAAAGATACGAAGAATCCGCGACATGCCTGAGACATATCGCGGATCTTCTAACCAATATTTTGTAAAGACTACATCATCGGGGGCATTCCACCCATCATGCCGCCGCCCATGCCACGGCCGCCGCCCATTCCGGGACCGCCCATTCCACCGCGACCACGCTGGCCTCCGAAGGAGTTGAAGCGCCAGGTGAAGGCAAGGATGATATAACGGCCGAGGGAGTTCGTGAAGGACTCGGTATAGGTGGTACCGCTGGTGCTGAGCGAGAAATTCTTGGTCTGGCCAAGCAGGTCATATCCGCGCAGGGAAAGGGAAGCCTGGTTCTTGAAGAGAAGTTTCTCGATCTCCATGTTCCAGAGGAAGGTCGGAGTAGGATTGGTGTCGTAACCGTTGTACCACATGTAGTTCATGTCGGTATCGAAGGTGATGCCGGGAGCCTCCCAGTTCCAGGTGAAGGAACTCGTGGCGGCATTGCGGAACGTGGAGGTAGTGACGGTCTCGTCAACCCAGGTCCTCTGGTAGTTGGTGCTCGCTCCGATGCGGAAGTCGAAATCGTCGGCACGCCAGGTGAAGGTGATGCGCTCGTTGGCGCCCATGCTGGTGTTGGACTTCAGGATGAAATCCTTGCTGTGGCTGATATCGCTGTAGTCAGCGAGGAAAGCACTGTAGTTGAAATCGGAGTAGATACCCTGCTCGGCATCGTTGAAGTATTTCGTCACATCAAGGTTGTTGCCAAGGTAGGAGTAGGAACGGGAAGCATTGATACCTGTCTGGGTGGAGAGGGTGAACCTGGTCGTGAAGATCGGGTTGTTCGTGGTCAGGTTGATTCTTCCGTTGTAGGTGTCATGGCCGTTGAAAGGCATCGTGAAGGTCTTGCCCCTGACGATCATCTGTGCATTGATGATAGGGTTCTGGACCATTCCCGCATTGAAACTCAGGTTGGCCGAGGAGAACTTCTGGCGGTTGTTGAAACGGAGTTCACCGTTGATGTTGTGCGAGAAGTAAGGAGCCAGCGAAGGGTTACCGAGCGAAATGTTGATAGGGTTGGTGTTGTCCGGAACAGGCATCAACTGCGAGATGTTGGGCTGGCTGGAGTTACCGCGATAGAAGAAGCGGACGTTCAGGTAGTCGTTGGCATCCCAGATGATCTGCGCATTAGGAGACCAGTTGAGCACGGTGAAGGTGGTATCGATCTGATACGCTGCCCTGGTGGTGGCGTTGTGGGTCGTGGTAGGACGGAGGCTGGCACCGACCTGGGCACGGAGGTAGTCACCCTGATAGAGGAGGTTGGCACCGATGCTCTGGTTCACGTAGTCGTTCAGGATGCTGTTGGAGTAGCTCGGATCAGGAACTTCACCGTTCCTGTTGTACACATGGTTGTCAAGGGTATAGGTGCTGCTGTCGTAAGGACCGCTGCTGAAAGCGTTCTTCTCCGAGAAGGAATGGTTCCATCCGTACGAGTAGTTGCCCTCAACGTAGAAGTAGTTGCCGAGAGGCTCGGTATAAGTAGCATTGGCTGTGATGGAAGCCTGCTTGCTGGTCTGCTCGTTCCTCTGGTTGATAAGGGTGCTGGAGGAGTGTGTACCCTGGACCGGATCATCGAAAATATTGGTCAGGGACTGGGTGAAGCCATCAGTAAGGCTGTTGCTGAGATTGTACCTGAGGTTGACGGTGAGGGTACGTCCGGGGATCACGATACGCTGGCGGTACATGAGGTTACCGGAGGCGCTCAGGTTCTTGGTGTTGGAGGTATTGTTGCTCCAGCTGTCATTGATGTCGACCAGGCCGTAATTATAGTAATCATACTGGGTGGAGGATGTGCTCACAGAATTCGAGCCGGAAGTCCTGTAGCTGAACTGAGGCTGGAAGATGAGGGAAGCGCTGGGGCTGAAAGTATGCTCGATACGCATGCTGATGCTGTGTCCCTGGCTGTCAGAGAGGGAACTGCTGTTCCTCCTGGTAATCATGTCGCGGTCAAGTTCCTCGAGGGAGTTCTTGGAATAGGTGCTGGACTGGGAGTCGGTGTTGCTGCCGTTGAAGCTGTAGTTGCCGCTGGCCTCCATCTTGTCGTCGAAGAGGTTGAAGCCGAGGTTGGAACCGAGCATGTAGGAGCTGGTGACACCACCGCCGCCGAAGCCGCCGCCGCCCATCATGCCGCCACCGCCCATCATGCCGCCGCCCATGCCGCCGCCACCGCCGAAGCCCATGCCACCGGCGCCGTTATTGGCGTTACCGATGACGAAGATCTGGGTGCCGTTTGTGAAGTTGCCAAGGAAAAGATTGCCCTGGTAGCGGTAGTCGTCGTAGTTGGTGAGTGACGAAACATTGTTGGAAGAGTTAGGAGTGGCAGTGGACGGGATGTCATGGCCGATGCCTGCGGTAATGTTGGCCATGAGACCGCTCATGGTGCCGCCAACGACGGAAAGGTCGAGGACAGTCTCCTCCTGGCCGTCGTCAATGCCGGTGAACTCTGCCTGGTCGGACTTCTTCTGGACCACCTTGACCTTCTCGACGAGTTTCGCCGGGATGTTCTTGGTAGCGATCTGCGGATCGTCCATGAAGAAGGTCTTGCCCTCCATGTACACCTTGGTGACGGTCTGGCCGTTGACGACGATGGAGCCGTCATCGTTGACCTCGACGCCGGGGAGCTTCTTCAGAAGGTCCTCGAGGACATCGCTCTCAGTGGTCTTGAAGGCCGCTGCGTTGTACTCGATGGTATCTTTCTTGATGGTGACAGGGGCGCCTACGTCGGTGACTCTGGCGGCATCGAGCATCTCGCGGTCAAGCTCGAGCTTGACATCGCCGATGGAGATGTTCTCACCCTTCACGGTGATTTCCTTCTCATATCTGAGGTAACCCATCATCTCCGCAGCGAAGACATAGGTGCCGTCCTTCACACCGGTGAGGGTGGCGGTACCTTTCTCTCCAGTCAGAGTGTATTTGGCGGGGTCGCTGGAGCCCTTGGGGGTTACGGAAACTGTTGCGTAACTGACTGGCTCTTCGTTGGATGCGTCAAAGAGGGTGACGCTCACGGAGTGCGTTGACTGTGCGAATGCTGACGCCGCCAGCATCATGCTGAACAGGGCCGTCAGGACAAAAATAAGACTTTTTTTCATATAATCGGAATGTTATTATTCAAAAAAACACATCCTCTTAGACAAGAAAGGATGTGGCCGGTTTAATCCCCGAAGGAACTTTTTTTAAAATTTTTACAATAATATAGGTATAACCTATTTCTTGATCCTGCCGGGGTTCGCGGCGAGGAACTTTTCCCACGATGAGGACGCGCCTGAAGACGCCAGCGGACTCGATGTCTGGTAGTAGTGGCAGAGGGCTATGGCGAGCGCGTCGGTGGCGTCGAGATACTTCGGATCGAGGTCCACTCCCAGGGTCTTGCTGACCATGGTCTCGACCTGCTCCTTTGACGCGGCGCCGTTGCCGCAGATGGCGATCTTGGCCTTGCGCGGCGCGTACTCGGCGACGGGTATGCCCGCCTCCGTCGCCGCAATGATGGCCGCGCCCTGGGCCCTGCCCAGCTTCAATATGACCTGGGCGTTCTTGCCGTAGAACGGAGATTCGACGGCCATCTCGGCCGGGCCATGTACGGCGATGAGCTCCTTCACTCCTGCGTTTATATTCGCCAGCTTCTCGAAAGGATCGGATATCTTGCGGAGGTCGAAGACTCCCATCGTGACGTAGTGGGGGCCCTTCGCATCAATGGAAATGACCCCGAAACCAAGTATGTTGGTTCCGGGATCTATTCCAAGTATGATCCTATCCTTAGTCAATCCTGTCGAATCCGGTGTAAGGACGGAGGACCTCAGGGATGATGATGCCGTCCTCGGTCTGGTTGTCTTCGAGAAGGGCGGCGACTACGCGCGGAAGCGCGAGCGAACTGCCGTTCAGTGTATGGCAGAGCTGGGGCTTGCCGTTCTCGTCGCGGTAGCGCAGGTGCAGGCGGTTGGCCTGGTAGGTCTCGAAGTTCGAGACGGAGGAAATCTCCAGCCAACGGCCCTGGGCAGCGCTCCAGAGCTCGAAATCATAGGTGATGGCCGACGTGAAGGACATGTCGCCGCCGCAGAGGCGGAGTATCCTGTAACGGAGGCCGAGCTTATTCACGATGTCCTCGACATGGGCGACCATGGCGTCGAGGGCGGCGTAGCTGTTCTCCGGCTTCTCGACGCGGACGATCTCGACCTTGTCGAACTGGTGGAGACGGTTCAGGCCGCGGACGTCCTTGCCGTACGAGCCCGCCTCGCGGCGGAAGCAAGGCGTGTACGCGGTCAGTGCCTGCGGCAGCTCGTCGTTCTGGAGGATGACGTCACGGAAGATGTTGGTGACGGGCACCTCGGCAGTCGGGACCATGTAGAAATCATCGAGGTTGGCATGGTACATCTGGCCCTCCTTGTCGGGAAGCTGGCCGGTACCGAAGCCCGAAGCGGCGTTGACCATCACGGGCGGCTCGACCTCCTTGTATCCGTCGGCGGTGTTGACGTCGAGGAAGAAGTTGATGAGGGCCCTCTGGAGCTTGGCTCCCTTGCCCTTGTAGACGGGGAATCCGGCTCCGGTGATCTTCACTCCGAGGTCGAAGTCGATGATGTCATACTTCTTGCAGAGCTCCCAGTGCGGGAGGGCGTTCTCCGGAAGATTGACTTCCGGGCCGCCCATCTTGACGACGAGGTTGTCCTCGGCGCCATTCCCTTCGGGGACGAGGTCGCAGGGAATGTTGGGCAGCAGGACGATCTTGGCGTCCAGCTCCTTAGTCACTTCGTCCGCTTCCTCGAGGAGGCGGCCGGAACGGACCTTGAGCTCGGCGACTGCAGCCTTGGCTGCCTCGGCCTCGGCCTTCAGGCCCTGCTTCATTAGCTGGCCGATCTCGCCGGCCTTGACCCTCTGCTGGGCCAGGATGGCGTCACTCTCGGTCTGGAGGGCGCGACGGCGGGTATCGAGCTCAAGCACGCGCTCCACGATCTCGCGCGCATCGAATTTCTTGATGGCAAGCTTCGCAATCACCTTCTCGGGATCGTCGCGGAGCATCTTAAGTGTCAGCATATCTTGATAATCTTTTGATTCGGATAAAACAAAAGAGGACTTGCACGACTCTCGAAGTGCAGTCCTCTCTATGCCTTGGCAAACCCTTCGAGATTAGTTCTCAAACGGGATGACTGATACGTAGGATTTGTCAGCTTTCTTCTTGGTGAACTTCACGGTACCATCCACGAGAGCATACAGGGTATGATCCTTGCCCATGCCGACGTTGCGGTCGGGATTGTGGACAGTGCCCCTCTGACGGACGATGATATTGCCGGCCTTTACGACCTCACCGCCAAACTTCTTGAGACCCAAGCGCTTGCTCTGAGACTCACGACCGTTCTTAGAACTTGATTGACCTTTCTTGTGTGCCATAATTCGTTCTCTTTTAAGCGATAGCGTTAATCTGAATCTTGGTCAGCTTCTGGCGATGTCCGTTGCACTTCTGGAAGCCCTTGCGGCGGATCTTCTTGAAGACAAGGATCTTGTCGGCCTTGGCATCGTCATCCAAAACAGTGGCCTTGACCACCGCACCTTCTACGTAAGGAGTACCGACCTTGACACCCGCGTCACCAGCGACGAGAAG
>JAFYZE010000286.1 GCA_017548805.1 Bacteroidales bacterium | reverse complement strand
CGTGGCGGGTCAAGTATGATGACATCCGGACGGCCGTGCTCTGCGACGAAATCCGGCGTAAGGATGTCCTTCATGTCGCCGGCAAAGAACTCACAGTTGGTGATGCCGTTGGCGGCAGCATTGACTACAGCGTCTTCGATAGCCTCCGGAACATACTCTATACCAATGACTTTTGATGCCCGGCCGGATACGAACTGGGCGATGGTACCGATGCCTGTATAAAGGTCGTAAACGACCTCGCTGCCGGTCAGGCCGGCAAGCTCGCGGGCCACTGAATACAGGCGGTACGCCTGCGGGCTGTTGGTCTGGTAGAAGGACTTCGGACCGATCTTGAACTTGAGGCCCTCCATCTGTTCATAAATGGCGTCATCGCCCTTGTAAAGGATGCATTCCTGGTCGCCGATGGAATCGTTCAGTTTGGAATTGATCACATAGTAGAGCGACTTGACCTGGGGGAAGGCCTCCAGGACAGCCTCGAAGAGGCCCTCGCGCCTGGTGGGGTCGTCCCGGAAGAAACAGACGATCAGCATGACGTCTCCGGCCTCAGTGGTGCGGATGAACATGTTGCGGATGAATCCGGTGTTCTCACGCAGGTCGAAGAATTCGAAACCATGCTCCAAGGCATATGTACGTATGAAATTGCGGATGTCGTTGGAAGGGTCACGCTGGAGCCAGCAGTGCTTGATATCCAGCACTTTATCGAAGAATTTTCCGACATGGAACCCCAATCCGCAGCATTCCTCAGGGCTCAGGGTCGAAGGATCCTCGTCCTTTAGGAACCACCTGCGCGAAGAGAAGGTGAATTCCAGTTTGTTACGGTAATATCTGGTGTTTTCCGAGCCCAGGATAGGGGAGATAGGGGGTATTTCGAGGTGTCCGAGGCGTACGAGCTGGTCCCAAACCTGCTGCTGCTTGGCCTGCAGCTGCATTTCGTAAGGAAGCGGCTGCCATTTGCAGCCTCCGCAGAAACCGAAATGCTCGCAAAACGGCTTCAGACGATGCTCAGAGGGCTTTTTCATCTTAACGACGAATCCCTCCATGTAGTTGGGTTTCTTCTTGGTGACGCGGATGTCAACGACATCTCCAGGGACAGCGGACTCGACGAAGACGACGGCTCCGTCGTAATGTGTGAGCGCCTTGCCTTCGGCGGCGACAGATTCGATGGTGACGTCCTCAAGGACGAGATCGAGTTTCTTTCTTGCCATATTTACTTACAAATATTGTCGAACATGCAAATATACCAATCCCGGGCCTAAAAAGCAACTTCCATAGTCTATACCCTTTTTGTTACACAATTTATATTATGTTAAGTTATGTGTCCCCTTTTAACATGTAGGTATAGAAAACATGAAATAACTAGAAATTGAGCGATACTGCGAATACGAGCGCTCCGTACAAGGCGTCGCTCCTTCGTACAAATTCTTCCGGGACATATCCCGGAATGGATCTGTCGTAGATCGGCGGATGGTCTTCGGTAAATCTGACGGATCCGGAGAAATCCATGCTCGCGCGTCTTGTCAGTTTCATCCTGTATCCGTATCCCGCCCGAGCGAACGGCGAAACGGTGCTGCGGCTCTCATGAATCCCCGCTCCTCCTTCCAGGAATACGAAATCTCCGTCATTCCTGCAGGACTCCGTGAAATATGTCATTCTCAGCGACATAGGGAAAAATCTTGTGCGCTGCTGGATACCGGCATATCCGGCATAGATGCCGACCGCGATCCGCTTGGAAAACTCCGCCGTCGCATGGACGGCGGCATGTCCGTTCGAATACAGTGTCGGCTTGACTTTCTTTTCGTCTATCCTGAAGCCGTCGCTTTCGTCCGTATAATTGTAATGGTAGGCATCCATGAGCATCATGTCGTACCCCCATTCGACTCCGCACAGGACGCGGAAACCGCCGTCCCCGCGGGCCGGATTTCCGGCCCGCAGCGGAGCGAAGCTCACAAGCAGCGCAAGCGCTGCCATCACTGCCGGGATCCACATTCTCGTCATAGCTGCCAAAGTAGTCTCACCTGGGGGTAAAAAGTGTGCAAAATGCCTGATTTATAGATAGTTAGGTCAACATTTCTGAATCGGTTGTTGCGGTTTACCTCAGCCGCAAGGTCAAGTCCGAGCTCAAGGCAGACGACCACTCGCCTGCTGTCGAAAAACAGCCGGCAACCGGCCGATCCGGCCATGCCGGCGACCAGGCTCAACGGCTCGTTGATGTCACGCACATACCCCGCCGTGACCCCCGGCCCGGCATACAGGTCGAGGTCATATTCGTCTTTGGAATAATGCTTTAAGACGATGTCGCGGCAATATGTAGCCTTGATTCCCAACTTGGAATGGCTTCCGTTAAGGATGCCGAACATGTCGGCTATGATGTCGAAAGTGTCGAACGAGGCACTCTCCTGCCTCGATTCCATGCAGAGACCTATCCCCTTCGGAGAATGGAACGTACCTATACTAAGGGATTTGACATCCTGTGCCGGTGCTTTCCATGCAAGCGCCGGCAGGAGCAAGGCCGCGATCAGCAGCGAAATGGCTGGCACTCTGCCCTTCATATCATTACGAAGTTAGGAATTTTCTTTCAATAAAACCGCAAAATACTTATCTTAGCACTGAAAACCATAAACCACAAAGTATGTCCGTAACCGTCACACGTGTACAAAACAAGCGCGCTTTCAGGGAATTCCTTCATTTCCCCCTGAGACTGTACAAGGATATGCCGGCATTCGTCCCTCCCCTTCTCATGGACGATGCAGATACGCTCAATTCCAAGAAGAATCCCGCATACGAGTTTTGTGAGGCCGCCATGTACCTGGCATACAAGGACGACAAACTGGCGGGCCGCGTGGCGGCCATCGTGAACAGTAAGGCCAATTCCGCCTGGAACCATGCTCAGGTGCGTTTCGGATGGTTCGATTTCATCGATGACCGCGAGGTCTCCAAGGCCCTCCTCGACGCCGTCGAGGCCTTTGGCCGTGAGCGCGGAATGACAACGATCCTCGGTCCCCTTGGATTTACCGATTTCGACCCTGAGGGCATGCTGGTCGAGGGTTTCGAGTACCTCAGCAGCATGGCCCTGCATCACAACTGGCCCTATTACAAGGACCATATGGAGGCCCTGGGTTTTGTCAAGGACGTGGACTGGCTCGAATACCGTATATATATAGGTGACGCTATCCCCGAGAAATACACTCGCGTGGCCAAGATAGTCGAAGACCGTTATGACCTGCACCTGCGCAAGACTACGCGCCGTGAGGTCCGCAAGACCGACATCGGTTACAGGATCTTCGACCTGGTCAATGAGACTTACGCCTCCCTCTACAATTTCACCATCCTGCCGAAGAAGATGATCGACAAGTACGTCGGCTTCTACCTCGGCATCATCGACCTGAAGTTCGTTTCGCTCGTGGAGGACAAGGACAAGAACATCGTCGGTTTCGGAGTCGTGATGCCGTCCATCACACGCGCCCTCAAGAAATGCAAGGGCCGGCTCTTCCCTCTCGGCTGGTTCTACATCCTTCGGTCCATGTACTGGAAATACGAGGAGAATTTCGAGATGCTCCTGATAGGCGTCAAGCCCGAATACCAGAAGAAAGGTGTCAATTCCATCATCTTCGTGGACCTCATGAAGGAGCTGCTGAAGGGCGGTTTCACGTACGGAGAGTCCAACGCCGAGCTCGAGTCCAACCTCGACATCCGATCCCAGTGGGGTGACCTCGAAGTCAAGGAGTGCAAGCGTCGCAGAGTATACAAAAAAGAGCTGAAATAAGCCGAAAAAAAGGGGTTAACAAAAATGTTATACTTTTTAACACTTTTGTTAAAACATTGATTAATAGTGAATAGATAAAAATGGCTGAAATGGAGGACAAAATCTGTCGGAGTACCATGCTCCCTCCCCTTCCGGAGCGTATGAGGCCCCGTTCGCTGGACGATTATGTCGGCCAGAAGCACCTTGTCGGCCCCGGTTGCATCCTCCGCAACATGATCGAGAGCGGTACCCTTTCCTCCTTCATCCTTTGGGGGCCTCCCGGAGTCGGCAAGACTACCCTCGCCCACATAATAGCTGAGACTCTCGACCGCGAGTTCTTCACGCTGTCCGCCGTCAGCGCGGGCGTGAAGGACGT
>JAFYZE010000285.1 GCA_017548805.1 Bacteroidales bacterium | reverse complement strand
GCATACTGTGTCGAATACCACCTCGCATCCCTCTGACTTGCCAATCCAGTTGCGCTGCATCTCCTTGAGGGAATCCGTCCAGGCGAGTTTGGCCAGGCTGTCGAGCAGGCGCCCGGCATAGGCCGAGACGCGGAGCTGCCACTGCGTCATCTTCTTCTGCTCTACGGGGAATCCGCCGCGCACCGACAGTCCGTCCTTGACTTCGTCATTGGCCAGGACGGTGCCGAGACCCTCGCACCAGTTGACGGAAGTCTCGCCCTGGTACGCGATGCGGTAGTTCATCAGGACGTCGGATTTCTCCTTCTCCGTCATGGCTTTCCACTGCTCTGCCGTGAAATCAAGCTCCTGCGAACATGCGGCAGTCACGCCCTCCGTGCCCGTAGCGGCGAAATGCGCCGTCAGCTCGGCGATAGGGCGGGCCTTCTGAAGGGAAACGTCATACCAGCTGTCGAACATCTTCAGGAATGCCCACTGGGTCCATTTGTAGAACCCGGGGTCGCAGGTACGCACTTCACGGTCCCAGTCGTACGAGAATCCGATCCTGTCGAGCTGGCTGCGGTAACGGTTGATGTTGTCCGTAGTGGTCTTCTCGGGATGCTGTCCGGTCTGGATGGCATACTGCTCGGCCGGGAGGCCGAACGCGTCATAACCCATCGGATGCAGGACATTGAAGCCTGTCAGCCTCTTGTAGCGGGAGAAGATATCGCTGGCGATGTATCCCAGCGGATGTCCGACATGAAGACCTGCGCCGGAAGGGTAAGGGAACATGTCGAGGACATAGTATTTCGGTTTGGAGGGATCCAGTACTGTCTTGAACGTCTTGTTGGCAGCCCACCAGGCCTGCCATTTGCTTTCGATTGACTTGAAATCGTAATCCATGTTATATCTTATCTGTTTTTCTTTCTTTCGAGTTTGAATTCGACATAGAGGGATATCTCGGAGCGCACTTTCTTGCCCTGAAGCCTGGCAGGCTTCCAGTCGGGCGAGGCCGCCACCACCTTTACGGCTTCGGCGTCGAGGAGCGGATCCACTCCCCTGAGCACCCTGACATCCTTGACCTTACCTTTCTCGTCTATCACGAAATCCACAAGGACACGCCCCTGGATGCCGTTACGGACCGCCTCCTCAGGGTATTTGAGATAGGCGTACACCCATTTCTCAAGGAAGACTTTAGGGTCCGTGCTGCCCAGGAAGGTGGGAGGGATGTCGCATTCGTAATAAGGTATGGCCCTCGCAGTCTCGGCAGGCGCTTCCACCCCTTCGTCCGGACGGAATGCCGGGGCCGCTCCGTTAACGAGCTCCACCGTGAAATTGTAAAGGTATTCGAGCTCGCGCTCCATGTCGTCATACTGGAGGATGGAAGGCGTGTCCCTGTCGGTCCCATACTCGGGATACATGCCCGTGGTGAACAATACGGACGGGATCTCCGAGGCATAGAACATCCGGTGGTCGGAGTCAACGGGCTCGGTGGCCGTGATCTCGGGCTTGACCGGCTGCAGGGTGGAGTTGACGCGGTTGAGTATCCTGTTGAGGTCGGCATTGGAGCCGGTATATGCATAGAAACCCTGGCCGCGGCCGAGGATGTCGAGGTTGACCATGGCGTCGATGCGGTCCACAGCCGGGAACGAACGGTTCAGGAAATACCATGAGCCGATGTGCGATTCAAGCGAAGAACCGAAGGCGACGAACACCACGGAGCGCCTGAGCATCAAGGAATTGGTCTTGAGCATGCGAGCCAGTTCCAGCATCATGGCGACACCAGAGGCGTTGCCGTTGGCACCATTGTAGATACGGGTGAAGGGCTGTCCGTCTATGGTGATAGTCCTCGTGCCGATGTTGTCAAGCCGGGCGCCGATGACGATGTAGCGGTCCCGGAGTGACCTGTCATATCCTTCGATGACTCCGATGACATTGCGCGACACGAGGGTATCGCCCTCGTCGCGCTTTATGCCGAACTCGTCCCCGTCAACTCCGGAAAGGAGCTCGATGCCATAAGAGCCCAGTACCTCGCGGACATAGTCCGCCGCTTCCAGCTCGCCCGGCGAGCCGGCGGCGCGGCCTTCAAGGGCCGCCGAGGCCAGGTAACCCACATGCTCGCGCAAGGCCCTACCGGTCTCGCTGTAGCCGAGCTCGCGATAGTCCGGAGTGCGGTACTGCGCGGAGCAGAGCGCCGCGGTGCAGAGAAGGACCGCCAGGAACACAAAGACTCGTCTCATGGGGCTATTCGTTTACCAGAATCCAGACTTCCTTGGGGCAGAAACGCTCCTTGCGCACCTTGCGAAGCGAAGCTAACAGGTCTGCAGGATTGTCCGTAGGACATACGCCTACCGCAGTGAAGCCGTTGCGGAAGCTCACGGCTTCGGCGGGATAGCCTTCGGAAGTAAGTTTCTCACTGTATTTCACGGCATTGGCACGGTCACGGTACGATCCGATCACGATGCTGTATTTGGCGCTGGGGGCGCTGTCTTTAGCCAGGCCGGCAAAACGGGACGGAGTACGCAGCAGGCCTTTCATGGTCTGCAGGGTGTCCTCCGCAGCCGCGACGCGGGCAGCCTCGAGGGCCGCGAGCCGGGCGCGCTCCAGCGAATCCCGGCGCGCCGCCTCAGCCGCCTCGCGGACGCTGAACTCCACGCGCATGGCCTCTATGTCGGAAGAGGTCGGACGGCCTGCCAGGGTGCGGAAGAAATCGCATCCGGAGCAAAGCACGACAGTCAGCATGAACGCGCTGAAAACAAGAATCTTATTCTTCATAAGGCCATTTGTCACAAAATGCAAATTTAGTGAATTAAGTTTCGACAACAAAAAAAATGTATATTTGCATTTATAACAGGAAAAACCGTGCCGATGCGTCAAAGTAGGATATCAACCACTCTCCTTGCCCTCCTGGTCCTTTGCGGGCCCGCCCGGGCGCAGTGGAACTTTGACATCCCCTTCCCAAAGCCGTTCAAGGCAGCCCCCGACACGGTCAGCGTCTCATTCATCGGAGACGTAATGATGCACGAAGCCCAGCTGGCATACGACTGCAACGGATTCTTTTCCGAGCTCGGCTCCGTCACCAGCGATGCAGACATCTCCGTGGCCAACCTTGAGTTCTCCCTGGCGGGAAAGCCTTACACCGGATACCCGTCATTCTCGGCTCCGGACGAATATGCCTACAGCATTGCCGGACACGGTGTGGACGTATTCCTTACCGCCAACAACCATATCCTCGACAAGGGCCGCAGGGGGCTGGTCCGCACCCTCCAGGTCTACGATTCGATGCGCGACAGCCACAATATCCAGTACACGGGCTGCGCCGCGGACCAAGTCTCCGACACCCTTCTCAACCCGCTAATCATCGTGGGCAAAGGCATACGCATCGCACTGGTGAACTTCACCTACGGCACCAATTACGAGCCCCAGCCCGAGTGGCCCAGGATAAGGAACATGGAGAAGGACGAAGTCAAGGAGATGATCGACAGGGCGAAAAGGCGGGGAGCCGATTTCATCGTCGCACTCCCCCACTGGGGAACGGAGTTCCGCCTCAGGCATTCGCGAGAGCAGGAGGAATGGGCCGGATGGCTTGCCGGGCAGGGCGTAGACCTCATTGTCGGCGCGCATCCGCACGTCGTTCAGGACACGTCACACATCCAAGGAGTGCCAGTGATATACTCCCTCGGGAACGCCGTTTCCAACATGAGCAAGGAGAACACGCGCCTCGAGCTCGCCGTCCGTGCCCGCTTCGTGAACCATCCTGACGGCAGCATGGAGATGCTCGAGCCCGAGCTGGTCTTCATGTGGTGCTGCCTTCCTGGAACCCTGCGTGACAACTATACGACTATCCCCGTCGCCCGCTTCATAGGACGGCGCAGTGAGTGGACCTCCCCCTCCGACTACGACAACATGATAACCACATACAAAAGAGTAACGAAAGAAACCGGAATATATGAGGAAAACCATCAAGCTGGAAGCAATTGACCCCATCGAAATCTTCGGAGCGGGCAACAAGATCCTGGAGGAGTTCTGCTCCTACTACCCCGAACTGAAGGTCGTCGCACGCGGCGACGAGATCATCCTGGACGGAAAGGAAGCCCGTATCGAGGACTTCGAGATGAAGTTCAACGAACTGATACAGAGGCGTCACCGCAAGATGAACCTGACCATCTACGATGTCGAGGATATATTCGACGGCGAGACATCGCCGGACCGCTTCCGCCTCAACGGCGACGCCGTCATCGTGCACAGCACGGACGGCAAGCCCATACGCGCCCGCAACCTCACCCAGCAGGAGATGGTAAAGGCATACTTCGACAATGACCTCGTCTTCGCCGTCGGCCCTGCCGGCACCGGCAAGACCTATGTAGCCATCGCCCTTGCAGTCCGCGCCCTGAAGAACAGGGAAATCAAGCGCATCATCCTCACCCGCCCGGCCGTCGAAGCCGGCGAACGCCTGGGCTTCCTGCCGGGCGACCTCAAGGACAAGCTCGACCCCTATCTCCAGCCACTGTACGACGCCCTCGGCGACATGATCCCGCACCGCAAGCTCCAGGAGTTCATGGCCGATGGCACCATCCAGATCGCTCCCCTCGCCTACATGCGAGGCCGCACCCTGGACCGCGCCTGCGTCATCCTGGACGAGGCCCAGAACACCAATCTCGGCCAGCTCAAGATGTTCCTCACCCGTATGGGCTGCAATGCCAAGTTCATCGTCACCGGAGACGCCACCCAGGTGGACCTGCCCAACAAGGCAGACAGCGGCCTGCTCAAGGGCATCGACCTCGTCAAAGGCATCAAGGGCATCAGCGTCATCCGCTTCACCAACGAAGACATCGTCCGCCATCCCCTCGTCACCAAGATCGTCAAGGCCTTCGACAAGGGCGTGACCGAAGAATAATATCCGCACCCGGACAAAAAAAACAGCCTGCGGGGTTCCCGCAGGCTGTTTCATATATTCTGCCGTCGACTACTCGGTTGCGGCAGCGACCATTGCATTGTACTTCTCGTACTTGGCGCCGAAGTCGGCCTCCTCGCGGAAGCGATAGCAGGCGTTCTTGAGGTACTCGGCGATGCTGGGCTTCAGCGACTCGTCCTTGGTGACCTCGAGAGCCTTCTCGAAAGGAGTGATGCAGCCCTTGAGAGCGGCCTCGAACTTCTCGACGAGGGCCATGTACTTGGTATCGTCAAGCTCGGCCTGAGCCTCCTCCTGGATGTCATAAGCCTGGTTGTAAAGAAGCAGACCCTCTCCGATGTAACCATACTCGTAGTTCGGGTTGATCTCGGCGCACTTGCGGTAAGCGGCGAGGGCGTCGTCGATCTTGCCGAGCTCCTTGTTGATGTTGCCTTCGACATAGTAGAGGGAGGCGTTGTCAGGCTCGTTCTTCTTGGCGTCGTTCAGCAGGGTGAAGAGACGGTCGGTGTCCTGGCCGCTGCTGACATAGTAGTTGATGAGGCCGATGAGGATGGCCTGGCTGGAAGGATAGGAAGCGAAACCCTGCTCGAGGATGTCCTTGGCGCCTTCCTTGTCACCGAGCTTCTCGGTAACCTCGGCGAGCTTGGCGAACACGTCGCCGTCGTCGCCATAGTACTTGTTGTCAAGACACTTCTGGAAGAGAGCCTTGGCGCGGTTGAGGTCCTGGCCTGCCCAGGCAGCGAAACCGGCGTTGTAGATGGACTCGTCGTCAGACTTGCTGCAAGGAGCGGTGCCAAGGGCGTTGGCAGCGGTCTCGAAGAGCTTGCTGGCATTGGCGAAGTCGCCGAAGGTATAGGCGTCATAGGCCTCCTGGACATATTTCTCGGCAATACCCTCGATACCCTTGATGATATCGGCGGTCTTGGTGCCCTTGGGATCGTTCTTGAAAGCGTTCTTGTAGGCGTCGAGGGCCTTGTCGAGCGCATTCTCCACGATGGGCTTGGTGACCTTGATCATCGAGAGCTGGCCAGCCTCGTTGAAGTAATAGTCAGCGGAAGCGTAGGCTTTCTTGACATACGGTGTGCCGTTGAGGGTGACGTTCTCCTCGGAAGTCGGACGCTGGCCGGCCATGACGAGCTGGAGCTCCTGGGCCTGGGCGCCGATCCAACCGTTGCCCATAGGTGCGTTGTATGCGTCCATGTAGGACGTGGCGAGTTTCAGCCAGGTAGCCACCTTGGTGGCCTGCTTGGCGTTGTTGGCAGCAGCCTGGGCTTTCTCAAGGGCGGCCTTGGCTGCGTTCTCGGATTTGACGTTCTGTGCATAGGCGAAAGTCACGGATGCGAGCAGTGCCAGTGCGATAAGTACTTTTTTCATAAGAAAATATAGTTAGTAGTTAATAATTATTCAGTGGCAGGGGTTTCAGCTTCGGCTCCGGCTTCCTGTCCGGCATCGCCTTCCTCCTCCGATTTGGCTACAACAGAGACTGCGGCTATGGAGTCCGTGCCTCTGAGGTTGATCAGCTTGACACCTTGCGTGGCCCTTCCGGCCACCCTTATATCGCTTACGGACATCCTGATGGTCATGCCTGAACGGTTGATAATCATCAGGTCGTTGTCCTCTGATACTGTCTTCATTGCAACAAGCGGGCCAGTCTTGTCGGTGATGTCCAGGGTCTTCACTCCCTTGGCACCCCTGCTGGTCTTGCGGTAGTCCTCCCAATGGGACCTCTTGCCGAAGCCGTTCTCGCTGACTACCAGCACTGTATGCTGGTCGAGTTCCGGATCGGAAGGGTCTGCGAAGACCATGCCGACGACCTCGTCGTCATCCTCGATATTTATGCCGCGGACACCGGAAGCGCCGCGTCCGAGCGGGCGCGCGTCGCTCTCATGGAAGCGGACGCAGCGTCCGTTCCTGGCGGCTATCATGATTTCGTTGCTGCCATTGGTGAGAATAGCCTCGACAAGCTCGTCACCCTCACGCACCGTGATGGCGATGATGCCCTTGGCGCGGCTGCGCTTGTTGGAATAGGCCTCGAGCGTGGTCTTCTTGACGGTACCGCGCTTAGTGACCAGCACGACGAAATTGTTCTGGCAGTACTCCGGATCCTCGATGGACTTGGCGGAAACATATGCTTTGACGCGGTCGTCTCCGTCAATGGCGATGAGGTTCTGGATGGCGCGGCCCTTGGAAGTGCGGGTGCCCTCCGGGAGCTCATACACCTTGAGACGATAGCACAGGCCCTTCTCGGTAAAGAGGAGAAGCGTGCTGTGCATGTTGGTCACATAAATATGCTCGATGAAGTCTTCGTCGCGCGTTGCACTGGCCTTCATGCCGACACCGCCGCGGTTCTGTGTGCGGAACTCGCTGAGGAGAGTGCGCTTGATATAGCCAAGATGCGAGATGGTGATGACAACGTCGTCGTCGGCGTAGAAATCCTCGGGGTTGAACTCCTCTGCGGAGAGGGTAATCTCGGTGCGGCGGGCGTCGCCATACTTCTGCTTGAGTTCGAGGGACTCCTGCTTGACGATGGCGAGCTGCTCGGTCTCGCTGGCGAGGATCTCCTGGCAGCGGGCGATGAACTTCTCGAGGTCCTCGTACTCTGCCTGGAGCTTGGCCTTCTCAAGGCCGGTGAGCTGGCGGAGGCGCATCTCGACGATGGCCGTGGCCTGGGTCTCGGTGAAACCGAAGGTGGCCACGAGCTCTGCCTTGGCGTCCTCTATGGTGGCGGAGCGGCGGATGATGGCGATGATCTCGTCGATGACATCGATGGCCCTCAGGAGGCCTTCGAGTATATGGGCGCGCTTCTGGGCTTTGTCAAGGTCGAACCTGGTGCGGCGCACCACGACCTCATGACGGAAGTCTACGAAGTTGGCGATGATCTCCTTGAGGGAGAGGGTGCGCGGACGGCCCTTGACCAGGGCGACGTTGTTGATGGCGAAACTCGACTGGAGGGCAGTGAACTTGAAGAGAGTGTTCAGCACGACATTGGCGTTGGCGTCTTTCTTCAAGTAGAACACTATGCGGATGCCCTCGCGGCTGGAAAGGTCCCTGATGTCGGAGATGCCTTCGATGCGCTTTTCCTCGACCATCTCGCCGATGCGCTTGATCATTTCGCTCTTGTTGACCATGTACGGGACCTCGGTCACGACGATGCTGTCGCGGCCGCGCTCGTCCTCCTCGATCTCTGTCTTGGCGCGGACGACTACCCTGCCGCGACCGGTGGTATATGCGTCGACAATGCCCTGGCGGCCCTGGATGATGCCTCCCGTAGGGAAATCGGGACCCTTGATGTGTTCCATCAGGCCCTCGACGGTGATGTCGGGATCATCGATGTAAGCGCAGATGGCGTCACAGCACTCGGAGAGGTTGTGCGGCGCCATGTTGGTGGCCATACCGACTGCGATGCCGGCGGAGCCGTTAAGCAGAAGGAGCGGGGCCTTGGTCGGGAGCACGGTGGGCTCCGGAATGGTGTCGTCGAAGTTCAGCTGGAAATCGACTGTATTCTTGTCGAGGTCCGCAAGCACGTCCTCGGTGATCCTCTCAAGCTTGGCCTCGGTGTATCGCATGGCGGCGACGGGGTCGCCGTCCATCGATCCGAAATTGCCCTGTCCGAAGACAAGGGGGTAACGCTGGTTCCAGTTCTGGGCAAGGCGCGCCATGGCGTCGTATACGCTGGAGTCGCCGTGGGGGTGGAACTTGCCCAGCACCTCTCCGACGATCCTGGCGGATTTCTTGGTCTGTCCGGAATAGCTCAGGCCGAGGCCGTCCATTCCGAAGAGCACGCGCCGCTGCACGGGCTTGAGTCCGTCCCGGACATCCGG
>JAFYZE010000284.1 GCA_017548805.1 Bacteroidales bacterium | reverse complement strand
GGGCAGACCGCGAGCTCGTAGTCGCATTTGGATTTCTTGCGCTCGATATGGGCGTTACGCGAACGCGGGCAGCCGAACATATTGACCATTGTGGCGTTCAGGATATGCTCGGCGGTGTGCATCGGAGGATACTCCTCCTTGTTGTGGGCGTTGATAACAGGCTCTTCCATAATCAAAGTTTCACCAAGTTACGCAATAAACGCTGCACTTCCAAATGATCTGGTCCTGCATATTGAAACGGAATAAAAAGAAAAGACGCTTACATCTCTGTAAGCGTCTGATTGTTTGGAGTGAAGCTTAGCAGATTTGAACTGCTGACCTCTTGCCTGTCAAGCAAGCGCTCTAAACCAGCTGAGCTAAAGCTTCGTTATTTGTGGGATGCAAAGATAAGCAGTTTTTGCTAATCTGCAAAAAAAAACATCAACAAAAAGACATCAGCATCTCGTAGACAAGGTGGGTGGGGAAACCGACGACGTTGAAGTATGAGCCGCGGATGGCGGTGATGCCGATGAGGCCTATCCATTCCTGGATGCCGTACGCACCTGCCTTGTCAAAGGGCTTGCAGTTATCTATATAGTAGTCTATCTCACTGTCGGTTAATTCTTTGAATACGACGATGGTGGAGTCTGCGCGCGTTTCCATGCGGTCGCGGCTCCGCAGCGTTACGGCCGTGATCACTTCGTGCTCGCGGCCTGACAGCAGGCGGAGCATCCGGACCGCATCCTCGTGCGAATGCGGCTTGCCGAGGATAGGGGAGCGGGCGGAATCCCCGTCGTGGCACAGCACCATCGTGTCCGAGGTGATCAGGATCTCGTCCAGTTCAAGCGGCCGGTGGAATCCGAGGGACTTCCCCTCTGACATGAGCGCCGGCACGGCCTCGTGCGGTGTAGCAGGATCGTATGTCTCTTCAAAGGTGTTGCCGGTATCGACGGTGAAATCGATGTTCATGGCTTCCATGAGCTCGCGCCGGCGCGGCGAACCGCTCCCTAGGATGACTTTCTTTCCCTTGAGGTCCATGTCAGAAGAGTTTCTTGTATAGCTGGTCGTCGAGCTGCCAGCGGCCCTGGGCCTTGAGCACCATCTCAACGGCGTTGCGGACGCATCCGTGACCGCCGTTGTACTCCGAGACATAATCCGCGGCCTGGCGGACTTCCTCCACGGCGTCAGCAGGGGCTACGCCTATCCCACAGGCTTTCATGACGGGGATATCGGGCAGGTCGTCGCCGAAGAACATGACTTCTTCCGCCTTGAGCGAATGCTTCTCGCAGAAGCGTTTGAAATCATCGACTTTAATCCTTGAATGAAGATAGATGTCGTCCGGGTCGACGCCGCAGACACTGAAGCGCTTGACGATGCTGTCGGAACTTCCTCCGGTGATGATGCCCGTATGCAGGCCATTCATCTTGGCCATGCGCACGCCGAACGAATCCTTGGCGTCGAAGACGCGAAGGAGGTCACCGTCAGGCATGGCGAGGATGCCGCCGTCAGTCATGACGCCGTCGATGTCGAAGGCAATGGCCTTGATCTGACGCAGTCTGCTCTCGGTAAGCTGCATGGCCTCTAGGATTTGGCGCCGTTGCCGTTCATGAAATCGCCGAGGTTGAAGGTGCCCTTGGGCTGCTGCTCCTTGAAGGTGATGGGGCCGAACTGCGACTCGTACTTGTTGATGTTGTCGGCCAGCGCGTTGAGAAGGCGCTTGGCATGCTCGGGATTCATCACGATGCGGTTGGAGATCTCGGGCTTCTGGAGGCCAGGAAGCATGGTGGCGAAATCGATAATGAACTCGCTGGGGGAGTGTGAGATGATGGCGAGGTTGGAATATGAACCCTTGGCTACCTCGGGCTTGAGGTCGAGGCTGAGCTGTTTCTTTTCGTTGTTGTCCATGATATACGGTATCGTTTTCTGCAAAAATACTGAAAAAAAGAGTATATTTGTACGATAATGCGATTATAACAACACTTATTATACAAAATGGAATTATCGGCAAAATACATTGCCTCCGAAGTGGAGGACAAGTGGTACGCCTACTGGCTGGAGCATAAATGCTTCCATTCCGAACCCGACGACAGGGAGCCTTATACCATCGTGATCCCTCCGCCGAACGTCACCGGCATCCTGCACATGGGACATGTGCTCAACAATACACTCAACGACGTGCTCATCCGCAAGGCCCGCATGGACGGCAGGAACGCCTGCTGGGTCCCCGGTACCGACCACGCTTCCATCGCCACCGAGAACAAGGTTGTGGCCAAGCTCAAGGGCATGGGCATCGCCAAGGAGTCCCTCACCCGCGAGGAGTTCCTAAAGTATGCCTGGGAGTGGAAGGAGGAGCACGGAGGCATCATACTCAGGCAGTTGCGCAAGCTTGGCGCTTCCTGCGACTGGGACCGCACCCGCTTCACCATGGAGCCGGAGCTTTCCGAGGCCGTCATCAATACTTTTGTATATTTCTACAAGAAGGGATGGATTTACAGGGGAGTGCGTATGGTCAACTGGGACCCGGAGGGTCACACCGCCGTCAGCGACGACGAGGTCATCCACAAGGACACCCAGAGCCATTTCTACCACATGCGTTACTTCATCTCCGACGGTCACGGCAATCCTACTGACAAGTACATCGTGGTGGCCACGACCCGTCCGGAGACCATCAGGGCCGATGCCGCCATCTGCGTCAATCCCAATGACGAGCGTCACTTCTGGATGAAGGGCAAGAAAGTGCTTATCCCCCTCATCAACAAGGAGATACCCATCATCGAGGACGACTATGTCGAGATGGATTTCGGTACGGGCGTTGTCAAGATTACTCCCGCCCACGACCCGAATGACTTTGAGGTCGGCCTTCGCCACAATCTCCCCGTCATCAATGTAATGACCGATGACGCT
>JAFYZE010000283.1 GCA_017548805.1 Bacteroidales bacterium | reverse complement strand
GATGGACTGCGCCCGGAGACGCTCACAGAGCATGAGCATCAGGAGCAGCGGGACGATGACGAACAGTAATCTTCTCATAACAATCATTATCTAGTAGGTCCTGGAAGCACGCTTCCAGCGGTCCTGCGCATGGCGCGCTATCTCGCCGTAGTCACGGTCGATGATCCCCTCCGTCGCGTTGTACCACACGTCGGAGAGGGTATAGTAACGCAGGGAAAGAGAGAGCAGGGAGAGCTTATGGTTGAAGGCCTTCAGCCTGTCCTCGATCATCCACAGGGTTTCGGAGCGCTCTGCGCCGGTGAGCATGTTGCCGTCACCGCCGGTGGCCACGGCCTCCTTCAGTGCTGAATAGACCGATACCAGCTCCGTGGCCGTCTCGATATACAGGTTATTCATGCTGAGCGTGGCCGCCAGTCCCTGCGGGTTGGCGGCGATGGCCTTCCGGATGTCGGACAGGTTGATGAAGAGCCGCACCCCGTCGTTGTACAGATAGGTGGCCGCCTTGATGGACGATGCGAAGCCGTCCGCCGACTTGAGGTAGGCGTTGTACTTCTTTTCCCAGCTCTTGATGCCGCTGAACTCGGCGGCGATGGTGCTCTGGAGGACGGCCGTGCGGGTCATGCCCTCCGTCTCGTTCTTGATTTGGCCGTCGATGAGCTCGTTCCCCTCGACGAGGACGGCCCACTCCAACGGATTGGCCACGACGATCTGGGCATTGGCCTTGACCGTGCTGATGAGGGTTGTCACCAGCAGGGCCACAGCAATGATAATCAGGCGTAGCAGGATCGGCCAGGCGCGTTCCTTGAGTCTATCGGTAGTTTGCGAATTCATGGATGTTCATGCGTTTTCTGTTGTAGGAAACCCGTTCGCGCAGGCAATCGACGATATCAGTCCCTTCGCGGATGCCGATGATCAGGAGCTTGGGCATCGTCCGGTCGCCGGAATGCACGACGATGGTCTTCAGGCCCAGTATGAGCTGGAGAAAACTCCGCTTCTCGTCGAAGTCCACGATACGGTAGAGTTCGATGTAGTCCCGGCTGCGGGTGAACACCCCGTGCTCGTAGACGAGCTGCTCGCCGGTGATGGTGTAGTGCATGCCCCTGAGGTAGACGAACCTGTAGTAGACCTTGAAGACCAGCGCCAGGCCGAGGCAGAAAAAGACCGAATGGTAGGGGACACCGTCCAGTCCTCCGATGACAAGGAGCGCTATGGCCGCAAGGATGGACACCAGCTCATCGATGAGAAGCTGGCGCCAGTCCGGACGGATCATCACGTCCGCGTATTGATTACCGTTCTGCATAACCTTACCTGTGGTATTTGTGTTTCTCCTCGTGAGATTCCTCCGTCTCGACGGCTCCGTCGCCGTCCAGGTCGCATCCAACGGCCTTCCTCTCGGTCATCTCCTTCCCGAGGAGCTCGTCATTGAAGTCCTTGTATCCTTCCTCAGGGAGCTCGCGCTCCACCTGGATAATAAGGCCGTCAACCGCCGCAAAGAAGTTCCTGTAGCCCTCCTTGATGCGGGCACGCAGATCCTCCTTATCCTCGTCACAGAGATATCCTTCCCTGAGGTCTTCGGAGAGTTCCTCGACGTCGAAATACTTCTGCTGGACATCCTTCGGAAGCCTGAAGAGGGCGCTTTCCTTCTCGTGGTCCACCTGGATATGACCAGGTGTGTCCTTGAACGCCTGGGCCACATCACTGTGGGGTTTCTCCTCTTTCGCAACAGCCATGAAGTTCTCAGCGAACTGACGCCCGGCCTCGTCATTGTCGAAGCAGAGATGGAACACCGCCGCAGGTGCGGTTCGGAGAAGCCCCTGCATCTGCGCACGGGTCGGATTCCCGCCCGTGGAGACGAAGACGGCCTTTCCGATGCCCTTGTCATCTTCACGCCGGAGCTGGAAGAAGGCCATAGCGTCGTAGGCGCTCTCGAAGAGGAACACCCTCTTCGCATCCCTGAGTTCAGTACCGCCGGGGGAGGCTATCCACAGGCCCGCGCTGCCGTTGCTTCCGGCGGCCTTGCCCTTGTAGGCAGGACTGCCGTCACGCCTGGGCCAGCCCCGTTCCTCGAATCCCACTATAGCTCCGTCACCACCGGGGACGGTGAGCGGGAAGGAAAGGTTACAGTAAGTCACACCCTTCCTGTCCGGATGATCCTTCTCCGCAAGGACATAGGTGTCGCGGAAGGCCAGCTCCGTCCGGATGTCGATGCCCCTCCGCTTGAAGAAGGGGTAGAACGGCCTCCAGGTCTCCCTGTCGGCCTTGTCCAGTCGCGTCAGCCGGTACTCATCCAGCTTGAAAGGCCGGATCTCCGGCGCAGGTTCCCTTAACTCGCGTTCCTTATCTTCATAGGTCGTATTAAGCAGTCGGCAGCAGACCTTGTTTACCAACAGGTCGAGGTTCATGCCGACCTCGTATTCCGGAAAGAGATCAGGATGCTCCTTGATGAGAGAAATGATGTTGTAGGTTTTCTGAACCGGAGGGTGGAAGCAGCCCCGGCCGTCATGCGTGACGATGAACTTGTCACCGCGGATACGCTGACCGTGCTCGTCCAGACGGACGAACGACGGATAGCGCATACCGTCCTTCCGGTTGCGGACGTAGCCCGCATCCTTCAGGATATCCTGCACCGTCAGGCGCTGCATGTAATCGTCGTAAGTGAGGTTTCCCATAACCAACTATCTTCCTAATCCAACACCGTGCTCCGCAGCATTGAGGCCTGCCTCGAAGGCCCGGCTCGCGATGTCCTGGGGCGAATCAACGCCGGGTTTCATATAGACATGGGCGCCGCCGTGGCGCTCCATATAGAGGTCCGGAGCCATCCGCGGCCCCCGCGCCATCTCTCCGGCAACGGTAAGCGCCGCCAGGATGGCAGCCCCGATGTTCGGCCCGCCTTCCCGCTGCTCGCGGGGGAGCTGCTTCATGTCCACCTCGCTGAAGACCTTCGAGAAGAGCTTCATGCGGTGGTAGTCATCCACGGCCATGAACTTGTCATACTGCCTGCGGGTAATCTCATGCGAGATCTCCTCGCCGTTGATCACGGCCGTCATCCGGTATTTCATGTCCTTGCCGGACTGCTGTTCCTGGTCATTGACGGGCTCGACACGGATATCGCCGACGCTGACCTCGCGGCCGTGGGCGCCTTCGCGGAACCAGCCCTCGCGGGACTGCATCTCATAGAGGGACTCACCCCAGACGCGGCCGATACCACGTCGCTCGTCCTCCTGTTCCTGGAGGACCGCCTGCTGCATGACCAGATAGGACATATCCTCGGCGACGACCGGCTGCGGATGGAGTGCCCGCTCCTGCTGGCGGATATCCTCCAGCGCAGCGGGGGAGAGCGCGAGCCCAACCGGTTCCCCGCTCTCAAGCATCTCCATCGTGACCTTGCCATCATAGTCCTTCCCGATGACACCGTTGATGACATCGAGCCTGGCGGCGACGGGATGGTCTTTCAGCGATCCTGCGGTCAGGACCGCCAGCTCATCCTCCCTGAGGTCATAGACCAGGTCGCGGTTGATGGCCGAGGACTTCACGGTGAGCGTCCCTGCCCGCTCGTCCACGACGATGCCGTGGCCGGTCAGGACCTCGTTCCATTTGTCCTTGGAGAAGTAGACGTCAGATGTGATGAGTTCGGAGTACGGCTTCGCCTTCTCGGCGGATGCCGGACGCGCCTGGATCTCGGGAACGACGTTCCTTAGTTCCATCAGCACGTCCTCTCCGGAGCGTGCTGTGGGCTGAGCCTGGGCGGCCTGGTTCCCCTTGTAGTAGAACCCGTAACCGCCGTTCTGAAGCTCTCCGGGCTTGATCCTGCCGTCCGGACGGTCTGCGACGAGAGGAGCCCCGCCGTAGCGGAGTTCCCCGCCCACACGGCGCAGGTGGAATCCCTCCTGAGTACGCGGCGTCCAGCCGAGCATACCACGGCGGGCCCACAGGTCCCTGAACGGACTTGCGGTCCTGCCGTATTCACCCTCGCCGATCCGGTAGCCGTGAAGCCCCATCGTGACACGCCCGTTGGCGTTTCTTGCGTGGACATAGTCCTTCGGCAGGTCGAAGTCCTTTCCCACGATCGCAGCGAAGGCGTCGTAGGCTTTCCGGTTCGACGAGTTCGTGCCACCGTCCGTGAGAGCCATCAGACGCTCACGTGACAGGGGATAGGTGAGAAGCGGGGAGTCATGCCCCTGCACGGCCAGCAGTACCTGCTCGCCGCTGCGGACGAGACGCGCCTGCATACCGTTGCGCCGGAGCGTGTCCTGCAGCTCCGGAGCGATTCCCATATAATGGCCAAGTACGTTTGATCGTGTAGGCATGGTTTTCTTTCTTGATTAAAGGTTAAGCTTCACCGCGCTCCAGGGCGCTCTCCAGCTCCTTGTCCTTGAGGTCAAGAAATGCCAGGGCGTTCTCATCCTCTGAGCGGTCGGGATGACGTGCGATGAACAGAGCGAACTCGACGCCCCAGTCCGAAGGATGGAAGACGACGAATTCCGCAAGGGTGATCTCTCCGTTCTGGTACATCTGCACCAGTTCGTCCTCAGTGTAGGTTTTCTCTTCCATGGTCGTTATCGTTTAAGGTTCCCCGCATTGCGGTCGATGGTTTTCTGCTGTTCGGCGATGATCTCGTCGGTGTAATCCTCCTCAGGGACATAGGAGAGGTCGCCGGAGGCGTCCTTGACCCAGCACCCGTAGAGGCCGAAGTTGAACCGGTCCATCCCGGCTCCCCGGTCACGGTTCCACTTGAAGGACTTGCCGCGCTCCATGCGGATGCCGGTCCTCTCATTGAGGTCGATGCCGATGGAAAGGACATCCTTTCCGTCACCGACCACCGCAGCCTCTCCCATCTGGATGAGCGTGATGTCATCCGTGGTCAGCTCGAAGCGGTCCATCAGATTCCGGATGTTCCGTCCGATGACGGGGGTCGGAACGTACATGACCTGGTTCGTATCCGGGTCAATCTGGACGAAGCACTTGCGGTCAGCATCGTCAGGGGCATGGCTCAGGATGACACGGCCCTGGCGGAGTTCATACTGCTCCGACTCCGAATAGCTATCCAGTTCGCAGCGCAGGAGTCGCGGGTAGAAAAGAACGTCCACTCCGCCATCGTCGGTCCTGACCAGACGGAAGCGCGTCCTTGCCGAGATCGTGTTGCCTTCGTCATCCTTGACGCTGACCGGAAGGACGGGGGAGAGCAGTCCGTTCATGATGTCACTGTAGGGAGCTTCGGGAAGATCCTCCACCATCTCCCTGGTTAGCCCGTACTGACCGAGGAGGCCGTAAGGGACCTGTTCTTCATTGAATTCGAAATCTTTCTTCATGATGGATTGTTGTTAGTTTCCTTTGACAAGTTATGTAATAGAAAGGCCTATTCAAAATAAGTTATCTGTTTTGGGCTCAAATAATTGAGAAAATCGCAAATTTCTTCAAAATGGTACTACAAAAAGGTACTTGCACTTTTATTTCTTGACGAATTGGGTGATTTCGAGACACATCTGTTCGACCTCCCTGTTGACGTTCACGAAGTTCTCATAGAGGATATGCTCCTTGGCCTCCTTCGAGGGGAAGGTGTAGAACTTCGGCAGGTCCGTGTAGTGCTTCTTCTCCTCGTCGATCTCCTTCATGTTGAAGTCTGTCTTGCAGTAGAACTTCGATGTCTGGAACTCCTCGCTTTCCTGGATATTCATCGATCCGCCCTTGCCGGTCTTCGTCTTCACGAAGTCCCTTGCCGTTTGACCGCATATCCAGCCGGTAGGCAGGTCGGAGATCTTCGAGGCTGGGACCATGCTGTCCATGTTCTCATTCAGGTTGATCGAGGTGCGGTCCCGGTCGATGGTCACGCCCTTCTTCAGTTGCACGACCTTGCCGAAGATGTCGTTCGAAAGCCACTCCAGCGTCTCCTTCGCGCGGGCGGAGCCGCTCACGACGTTACCTACGGTCGTGATGACCTTCTGCATGCCCACCTTGCCGTAGTCGCTCTCCAGCTGCGGAAGCTCCTGGAAGCCGAGGGCCACGCTGACCTTGTTGCTTCGGGCCGTGCCGATGAGACGGTCAATCTTGTGGAAATAGAGCGTAGGCAACTCGTCCACGATGATGCTCACAGGGACGTTCCTGCCCTGGCCGGTGTTCACGCGGGTGACGAGACGGTTCAGAATCAGCGCGTTCAAGGCTCCGATGATACTCTCCATCTCCGGGTCGTTGGCGATGAGCAGGTAACTGGGATGCTCCGGATCGCTGACCTTCAGGTCGAAGTCGTCACCGTTCCGGTGGAAGATCCAGTAGGATTCCTTGGTAGCCAGACGGGAGGTGTAGACACGGAGAGTACCGATCATACCTTCGAGCTGCTCCATCGCCTTGTTCTTCAGGGCGGTCTGGAACGGCCCCAGCAGCGGCAGGACCTCCGGATCGGTCTGGAGCACATCGAAGATCGTCTGGTAATCCTGGTTCAGGAACGACAGGATATGCGGCATGTCCGAGTACTGACCCAGCCAGTAGGCAGGCTGCACGAAAAGTCCGTCCTTATCCATGACCCTTCCGGTGAGCCTCTTCTGCCCGGTCTGCCGGTCCGTCGCGTATTCCGGGACGAGCTGACGGCCGTCCTTGTCGTAGGGCATCTTGTTCCAATTGCAGAAAAAGAAGATGCAGGCCGCAAGGAAGTTCACGGCGGAGGTCTGGAAGAACTGGTCCGATCCGCCACCGCCTTCCTTCTTTCCCGTCTGTAAAGAATCCAGCAGGGTCTCGGCGGTTTCGCTGGCCGCAGCGAGGTTGTTGATGTACTTCAGTTGGATCGGGTTGACCCGTCTGGAGTACTCGACATCGACGAAGTTAATGACGTTGAACTGGCATCCCGGCGGTAGCAGGTTCCGTTTCTTGTTGAGCCTATAGTGGTAGTACAGCATCCGGGCGAGGGTGGGGAACTTGT
>JAFYZE010000282.1 GCA_017548805.1 Bacteroidales bacterium | reverse complement strand
GAGACACGGATGAAGTTCAGGATACAGTCGCCCTTCAAGCCCTCCGGAGACCAGCCGGAGGCCATCGACCAGCTCTGCTCGGCCCTCAATGACGGCGTGACGGATGTCACGCTGCTCGGAGTCACGGGCTCGGGCAAGACATTCACGATGGCCAACGTTATCGAGCGTCTCCAGCGTCCCACCCTCATCCTCAGCCACAACAAGACTCTCGCCGCACAGCTTTACGGTGAATTCAAGTCTTTCTTCCCGGACAACGCCGTCGAGTATTTCGTCTCCTATTACGACTATTACCAGCCGGAGGCGTATCTCCCCAGCAGCGACACCTACATCGAGAAAGACCTCAGCATCAACGACCAGATCGAAAAGCTGCGCCTGAGCGCCGCCAGCGCCCTGCTGAGCGGGCGGCGCGACGTCATCGTCATCTCCAGCGTATCGTGCCTGTACGGCATAGGCAATCCCGACGATTTCCATGAGCAGACGGTAGTGGTTAAAAAGGGTGAGCAGCGCAGCCTCACAAGGTTGTTGTACCAGCTTGTCGACGCACTGTATTCCCGTACAGAGGTCGAGTTCAAGCGCGGCACTTTCCGCGTGCGCGGAGACACGGTTGACGTCTATCTCAGCGGTGCGGACAACGCAATGCGCATCGAGTTCTTCGGGGATGAAGTGGAGAGCATCTCGGTCATCGACCCAGTTACGGGCGCCAGGATTGAGGAAGTGGATGAGATATCCATCTATCCCGCCAACAATTTCGTGACCACCAAGGAACGCGGAATAGCGGCGGTCAGCCACATACAGGACGATCTCAAGCTCCAGCTCGACTATTTCGAGAGTATAGGCAAGAACCTGGAAGCCAAGCGGTTGAAGCAGTGTGTCGAGTACGATCTCGAAATGATCAAGGAGATGGGCTATTGTCCCGGCATCGAGAACTATTCCAGATATTTCGACGGGCGCAAGCCCGGCCAGAGGCCGTTCTGCCTTATCGACTATTTCCCCGATGATTTCATCACCTTCATAGACGAGAGCCATGTGACCCTGCCGCAGATACATGCCATGTTCGGCGGCGACCATTCGCGCAAGTCCATACTCGTCGAGTATGGCTTCCGCCTACCCGCAGCCGCCGACAACAGGCCGCTGACCTTCGAGGAGTTCGAGGCCGTGACCGGCCAGAAGGTCTATGTCAGCGCCACGCCGGCCGAGTACGAACTTCGCAAATCCGAAGGACTCGTCGTGGAGCAGGTAGTCAGGCCTACCGGCCTGCTGGACCCTCCCATCGAGGTACGGCCCATCGAGAACCAGGTGGACGACCTTGTGGAAGAGATCCAAGTCCGCGCCGAGCGTGACGAACGCGTGCTTGTCACAACCCTCACGAAGCGAATGGCGGAGGAACTCTACGAGTATCTGGCCAAGATAGGCATACGCTGCCGCTACATCCACTCCGACGTGGACACCACGGAACGTGTGGAAATCATCGAGGACTTCAAGAACGGGCTTTTCGACGTCCTGGTTGGCGTCAACCTGCTCCGAGAGGGGCTGGACATCCCTTCCGTCTCACTCGTAGCCATACTTGACGCCGACAAGGAAGGGTTCCTGCGGACAGGGCGCGCCCTCACACAGACCGCTGGCCGTGCGGCACGCAACGTCAACGGCCTGGTCATAATGTACGCGGACTCCATCACCAAATCCATGGACGAGACGATACGCGAGACCAACCGCAGAAGGGCCAAGCAGATGGAATACAACGAGTTGCACCATATCACCCCGGAGCAGGTCGAGGTCAAGCACAATATCCTTGCTTCCGAACTCAGCGGCCGGGAAGGCAAGGTACGTCTCACCAACGGCCTCAACCGCCTCAGCGCCCCGAACTCGTGGGAAGGTCCGACATATATTCCCGACCCGTCGGAACTCGGCCGCGGCACGGTGTCCGTCGACCTCGGTCTCGACTCGCGGCGCGAGGAGAAGACCGCCTATGTCGACGGATACGTCAAGGCCGACCTGGCCGCAGTCCTACAGGACCCGGTCATCCGTTCCATGACGCGCGAAATGGTCGAGAAGATGGTCGAAGAGGACCGTCGTCGCATGAAAAAATCCGCCGCGGAACTTGACTTCAACGCCGCCGCGAAATACCGCGACGAGATGTGGGCCCTGCAGGAGTACCTGAAGGTGTGGAAAGACAAGGATTGACAGATGAGGTCCCGCAGCGTTCTACTCTTCATACTGTCAACCATCGCAGCGCTGGCGCTGCTTTGCCGTTTCTTCCCCCGGGACGGCATCGCCCTGGGGCCTCTTACTCTCAATTTCCCTTCACTTTCGGAAATCCTTACTGGTGACGAACCGGCAGGCGAAAGCCCGGAAGAACTTCTGGCCAGACGCATGGAAGCTATCAGGGAAGCCAGGAAAAACGACTTCCTGGAGTATTTCAAGGACAATCCCGCCCGCATCTATTTCCCCGGAGACAGCATCGGCTATCTAGACAGTTTCTTTAATGCACTTGACAGTGCCGTCAACCATCGGATGCGCATCATACATTACGGAGACTCGCAGATAGAGGAGGACCGCATCAGCAATGTACTGCGCGACAGCCTCCAGACACGCTTCGGAGGAGGCGGTCCCGGCCTGCTTCCCGTATTGG
>JAFYZE010000038.1 GCA_017548805.1 Bacteroidales bacterium | reverse complement strand
GGTTCGAGTTTCACTTATTAAAAGAAATGCCCGGCTTGGACCGGGCATCTTTTATTTCTGGAAGGCTTTGCCGATCAGGAATACGACGGCGGCGACTACCATGCCGTTGATGGACGGTATGCCCCATTTGAGGAGATTCGCCACGATGGCGCCGAGCACAACGCCGAGGACCGCGAACCAGTTGACGGTCTTGAGCGGAACATTTTCGTCATAATCCTTCCTGTTGGTGAAATAGTCGAGGATGAGGATGGCTCCGATAGGGGGGAGGGTGCAGTTCAGGACGTTGAGCCAGTCGCAGAAGTTCCAGTACAGCCAGACGGCCGCGACGGTGCCGATGAGGCCTCCGACGAGGACCATGGCCTTCTTGGAGAATCCTGTGATGTTCGACAGGCCGAGACCTACGGAGTAGAGGGCGTTGTCGTTGGTGGTCCAGATGTTCAGGCCGAGGATGAGTACGGCGAAATAGAAGAGGTTGAGGTTGAGCATCACCTCGAAAATGTCGTTTCCGCCCGCATAGATGCTGGATACGGCACCAAAGAGGAACATAAGGCTGTTGCCCAGAAAGAAGGCGATGACGGTGACGATGGCTCCGACCTTGCCGTTCTTTGCGAAACGCGCGAAGTTAGGCGTAGCCGTACCTCCCGACACGAAACTGCCTATGACCAGGCCGGCTCCCGCTATGACTCCGAGATCCTTGGTTCCTTTGGCGAACTGCTCAACGAGACCGGCGTCACCGCGCTGGACGGCAAGGATCATTGCTACTGTACCGAGGATGGCGATCAGCGGGACGGCGATGTAGCTGATGACGGTAAGGCTCTTGATTCCGAAATACGCGCTGGCGGTCATCAGGATGCCCGCAACCGCGACCAGGACATAACCCAGGGCAGGCATATGGTCAGGCGTGACATCAAGCCCGAAGACCTCCTTCGCGACCGGAATTGCGAACATCGCGAGGCCGACTCCGAACCATCCCATCTGGGTGAAGGAGATCATCGCGCTGGGCAGCCAGCTTCCCTTCTTGCCGAAACTGCGGTGGGAGAGCATGTCGAGCGTGAGGCCGCTGTTGGCGCCGATATAGCCGAGCGTGCCGGTGTATGCACCGAGGATGAGGCCGCCGAGGAGCAGCGCCCAGATGAATCCTCCGAAGTCGAGGCCTGCGGCGAGCTGCTGTCCCACCCACATGCTGGCGGAGAAGAAGGTGAAGCCGAGCATGACCATGAACATGCTCAGGTTGGATTTCCTGCCGGTCTTTGATACCGGACCGACGGTGTAGTCGTAATCGATTTTGTTGTTGCTCATTATGATAAGGTATTAGGATTGTACATATCTGCCGATGACCTGCTTGAACTCGCGCAGGCGCCGCTCGCAAATCTCGGGAATGGTGCGGGGACGGCGCAGGAAGTCCCTCTCCATTATGTATAGCGAGGTCATCTCTTCCTCATCCAGGTCCTGGTAGCCGTTGAGCGCTATCCAGTCCTCGAATCCGATCTCGATGCCGTGGCCTATCTTCTCTTCGAGAAAATCCCTGTATTCCGTCCTGCCGGAGGCACGGGCGAGGTCTTCCCAATATTCGACAACCTCCCAGTAATGGTCGGCGATCTCATAGCGGCGGGCGCCTCCGTCATATATGATGCACTTCTCGAAAAGGGCGTCGTCGTCCTTGAGGACATGGTAGCGGAAGTCAGGTGAGATGATACCGTCTTTCCAATAGAAATCAATGTCGGGGATGTTCACTCCCGTGCATCCCTTGTCTTCGTATACGCTGAAGATGCCTTCGTAGAAAACACAGGTGAAACCTTCGAACTGCGGCCAGATGCCTTGGATCTTCGGGGTGAGCTCCTCCATGAGGCGTATGGCTTTGGTGCCGCCGATGGTAAAGAAGATGATCTTGCGTATGCTGCCGCCGCGCCTGCGGAATCGGTCTACGACCTGCTCCAGGCTCATCCTGAGCGTATCGCCGCTGGCGATGATGTCGCCTATCATCAGGGTACAGTCCTTTTCGATATGGAGCTTCTCGTAACGGATGTCGAGGCAGGTGATCACGCCGTTCTCGATGATGCGCTCGCATGAGATGAAATCCATGTTCTTGACGGTGATGCCCTTACGGTGGCAGCACTCCTCGAGAGGGTAGTTCAGGCCGCCGCGGAGTATGGTCAGGATGCTGACATCCCCGTCGAGTCCGATGTCGATGAAATGGTCGAGGGCTGCGAGCGTGGACGGGACCATGCAGAGATAGGAGTCGAAACCGACGACTTCCGGGGATGCCATGAGGCGGCGCGTCCCGGGACTGCTGGCAATGAAATATTCATTGGCCAGGCTGTCCGACTTGAGCCTGTATATGCTTGTGTCGTTCCGCAGGTCTGCGGGAAGCAGGCTTGCGTCCTTGAGGATACTATGCGGCATGGATATTCCCGATTAGTTTCAACCGGGTAACAAATTTAACTTAAAAATGACGCGAATGCAAATAAAGTTATGTATATTTGAAGGAACGGCTAACCCAAAAACACTTTATATCATGAGAAACAGAAAACTTCTGATCCTGGCGCTCGCAGTTGCGGTCGCTGCTCCTTCCGTGCTCCTCGGCACGATGGCGGTAGCACAGCGCGACGCGATGCAGCGCCCGGAGGGCCCCTGCGACGTCTATGCCGCAGCCGGCAACCCTTGCGC
>JAFYZE010000037.1 GCA_017548805.1 Bacteroidales bacterium | reverse complement strand
TTGACGAGGAGGACGCCGTTCTCGCAGACCTTGAAGGCCGCGAAAGCGCCGCCGCAGAAGTCGTCGGCGCCGGGGGCGTCGATGACGTTGATCTTCTTGCCCTCGAACTCGGCATAGAGCGGAGCGCCATAAATGGAACGCTGGTTCAGCTTCTCGATCTCGGTGTAGTCGGAGACGGTGTTCTTGTCCTCAACGGTGCCCCTCCTGTCGATGACCTTGCCCTCGAAGAGGATGGCCTCGGACAGGGAGGTCTTGCCGGACTTGGTGGAACCGAGAAGGACCACGTTGCGGATGTCTTTGGTGGAATACTCTTTCATTTTTCTGTTATTATTGTTGTTATATCTTCTGAAATTGCGGTTTATCAGCGCAGTCCGCAAAGATAATCAATTTAATAGGCAATACAAACAAAAAAACTTCAAAGCTCTTGAAAAAAGCATTTTAGGCCGTATTTCCGCTCCAGCCGCTCCGGAAGGGCAGCGCGCAGGCTCTTGAAAAGGGTGTCGCCGTCAAGCCCCAGCTCGCGCTGCAGCAGCGCGTCCATGTCCCGGCGCCTGACCCCGAGCAGGCGGCACACCCGTTCGAAAGGGAAGGAAGGGTCGAGATAGATCTTCTCGTCGCTGACGAGACGGTCGAGCAGGTCGTAGTTCTCTTCGAGTGTTCTCATATGCTTAAGTGTTTTCAATGCAATAATGAGACATTTATCCGATATCAGCAATTTTAGGGCGGCCTAAAGAGGGGGTAAACGGGAAATAAATATGTTTTTGTCGAAAACAGTGTCTTTTTTTATGGCTTTGACACTCTTTTAGTGTCATTGGACATATAACCGTGTCAGCTTTCCGCTACGCAACCTGATAACTTTGTCTTGTAAATGCCGACCAGAGCAATGGACAACAACTCGATCAAGCAGAATATACTGAGGATCCGACTGGAACACAACCTGTCCCAGGCCGGGATGGCGGACGCCCTCGGAATCGCGAGGAACACCTACAGGAAACTTGAGAAAGGCAGCACCAGGGTAATCAGTGACTATATCAGGGTTATCGCTGACTGGGCGGGAATCACACCCGAGGAAGTTGTGCTGGGCGACTCTTCCGACAGCGGTATCGCTATGCTCAAGGAGGAACGCGAAAGGTCCAACGACAGGATAAGGGAGCTGACCGAGGGGTATGAGCAGCAGATAGAGAGCCTCCGCGAAAAGATAGCGTCCCGCGACGAACTCATCCGTGAGAAGGACGACAATATCCGCAGCCTCAAGTCGATAATCGCTTTGCTCGAAAAAAGGGAGGAAGACGATAAAAATGATTAAATTTGCGGTATGATGCTTCCGACATGCCGCGTAGTTTCCAACTGAAAGCATACATGCACGAGGGCCTCGTGGAGGCCGGGTGCGACGAGGCGGGCAGGGGCCCGCTCGCCGGTCCCGTGTTCGCCGCGGCCGTCATCCTGCCCGAGGGCTTCTTCCACCCGCTGCTGGACGACTCCAAGCGGATGACGGAGCGCTCCCGGGACACCCTTCGCCCAATCATCGAGCAGAACGCCGTGGCATGGGCCGTCGAGGCGGTGCAGCCGGAGGAGATCGACAGGATCAACATCCTGAACGCCTCCATCACCGGAATGCAGAGAGCCGTCCTGCGCCTCGCGGTCAAGCCGGACCTCCTGCTGGTGGACGGCAACCGCTTCAAGCCGCTCGACGGCTACGCCCACGTGACCGTGGTGCACGGCGATGCGACATACGCCAGCATAGCCGCCGCGTCCGTCCTCGCCAAGACCTGGCGGGACGAGTACATGCGGAAGATTGCCCAGGAGTACCCGCAGTACGGCTGGGACCGCAACATGGGCTACCCTACCAAGGAGCACATCGAAGCCATCCGCGAGTACGGATACACGCCTTACCACAGGCGCAGCTTCCACCCGAAAGAGTTAGAACCAACATTATTTGACACGATATGAAATCCTTTCTGAAAAAAGCCCTCCTGTCCCTCGCGGCGGCCCTGACGCTCACCGCCGGCGCCCGCGCGGACGAAGGTATGTGGCTCCTCCCGCTTCTCCAGAAGATGAACGCGGGCGCCATGGCGGAGCTTGGCTGCCGCCTCACCCCCGAACAGATCTACAGCATCAACAATACCTCCCTCAAGGACGCCATCGTCCATTTCGGAGGCGGATGCACCGGAGAGATGATCTCCAACCAGGGGCTCGTCATCACCAACCACCACTGCGGATACAGCAACATCCAGGCACTCTCCACCCCCGAGCACAACTACCTCGAGGATGGATATTGGGCCATGAATCTCAAAGAAGAACTGCCCGCGAGGGGACTCAGCGTCACCTTCCTCGTGAGCATGTCCGACGTCACCTCTGTAATCGAGAAGGCCTATGAGTCCGCCCTGAAGGCCAACAAGAAGGCTGAGGACAAGGAAGAGATAGCGGAAGCGGCCATGGAAGCCGCCGCCATCGCGCTCGCCGAGAAGGCCGAAGCCGACAATCCCCACTGCACGGCCCGCGTCCAGAGCTTCTACAACGACAATGTCTTCTACCTCATCGTCTACAAGACCTTCACCGATATCCGCTTCGTCGGCGCACCTCCGGCATCGTCCGGCAAGTTCGGCGGCGAGACCGACAACTGGATGTGGCCCCGCCACACCTGCGACTTCTCGATGTTCCGCGTGTACGCCG
>JAFYZE010000281.1 GCA_017548805.1 Bacteroidales bacterium | reverse complement strand
TCTTCCTCGGGACAAAACTTGTCCGTGGTCTGGATTCAAGCGCCAACCGTAAAAAACTCAGTGCCATCGTCTCGCGCAAGATGAAGGAACGCAGCTGGGACGGTTCATCGATAAATGTCTCTCTCATAGCCCTGGCTTACATGAACGAGAGACTCGGACTAGGGCTCAAGTTCGATGATGACGTAGTCAATATCATGCACCAGTTCACCCTCGGTGACGGTATATATAACTAACTGCCAACCGGAAAATCACCAATTCAATCATGAAAAAACTATATTGTTTAACCGCCCTCTGTTTTGGCTTGGTCGCCCTCGGCTCCTGCGATAAAATATCGGCCGACAGGTTGTCCAAGGATGTTCCTTTCACCATCAAGTCGCCCGACGGTGTGACCATGACCGTCCTTTCCAAATCTGATGACACAGGAAACACGGAAGACTTGGTGTTCAGTTCCGCATACTTCATGGAACCTTCCGACATCGAAGGATGCATCTTTACATCTGCTGCCACCAATGGGAGAAAGGTGGATGATGCCATATGGCTTTTCATGTACCTGAAAGAAGATAGCATGAAAGTCGGCAAGGAACCGGAGTTCGAGAGAATTGATTTCGGCCTTTTCTTCTCCAGCGATTCGAGGAACTATGCCGATACGTTTAACGGGCACGTCTACCTCAAGGAGCACAGCAGTGGACAGCTGGTCCTGCGTTTCGACAAGGTATCTTTCAAACTTGCCGCCGGCACCTTCACCCTCAACGGCGACCTTGTATACTCCAGCGACCTCCCTCCCTATTTTGGAGCAGAATAGCCGATTTCACTCCCATCGGGAATCACAACGCTGAATCGAAGGTAGTTTGAGCGAAGCGAACGTCGCAAAAAAAAAAGAAGTCGGGGTGATGTGACTCGAACACACGACCCTCTGGTCCCAAACCAGATGCGCTAGCCAACTGCGCCACACCCCGAAGTGATCAACCCCCTTTCATCCGGAAGGGGGTTGCAAATATACGGCTCTTTCAAGAAAAAAGCAAAAACCTATTTAGAGAGATAATCGTCGACGAATTGACCGTCACGCATGAAGAGGCAGCGGTCGCACATGCCGGCAAGTTCCGGGTCATGCGTAACGATGACGATGGTCTGGCCTAGGCGGTCCCGCAGCGAGAAAAACAGCTTGTGGATTTCGTCCTTGGTGCGGGTATCAAGGTTGCCGGAAGGCTCGTCGGCAAAGAGGATGGCGGGACGGTTCACCAGCGCCCGGGCGATAGCCACGCGCTGCTGCTCCCCGCCGGACAGCTCGGATGGCTTGTGGCCCTCCCTCTCGGAGAGGCCCATCATCCCGAGCAGCTCCCGCGCCTCGGAGCGGGCCTGGGCCGCAGGCTTGCCCGCTATCAGCGCGGGTATCATGACATTCTCCAGCGAAGTGAACTCCGGCAGCAGGTGGTGGAACTGGAACACGAAACCCAGCCGCAGGTTGCGGAAAGCGGAAAGCTCTTTGCTGCCGAGGGCCAGGACGTCGCTGCCGTCTATGACAAGCCGTCCGGCATCAGGGGTGGACAGGGTGCCGAGGATCTGCAGCAGCGTCGACTTGCCCGCGCCGGAAGCGCCCATGATGGACACGACCTCGCCTTGCGAGGCGGAGAAATCCACTCCCTTCAACACCTTGAGGGAGCCGAAGGACTTTTCTATGTTTTCAGCCTGGATGATCATGGCCCAAAGATATGAAAAAAAAGGGACACTTGCGATAAGTGTCCCTTTGTCTGTCCTGTCCGACGAAGTTAATTCTTGTCGGACTTCTGCTGCTGCCGGCGGTTGCCGTTGCCGAAATTGCCGGGCTGTCCCATCGGCTGGCCGCCTCCCATGGGCTGGCGCAGACGGTTGATCTGCGACTGGCGGAACTTCTCCTCTCCGAGGAAAAGCTTGGCCACCTTCTCGGCGGGAAGCACCTTGAGATACTCTTTCAGATATTTCGAAGAGACATCCTGGCTGTCAATTGCCTTGGTGTATTTCTCCAGAAGGGCATTGACCTCATTGCCGGTCTTGCCGTCGCGAAGGGCCTTGTCCAGCTCACCGAAGGCCTTCATGGAAGCCTCGATGGCATCGCGCTGCTCCTTCTGGGCCTGGTTGTAGATGGGCCAGAAAGCCTGCGCCTCCTTCGGGGTAAGCGACATTTCGTTGGTGAGGAAAGCGATCTTCTCGCTCTCTATGCGCTCCTGCCATTGGCGGGCGAAGTCACCCATGTTGTTGTTCTGGCCGAAAGCCGCGACTGAAACCGCCAGAAGGATGGAAACGGAGATTATCCGTAATAAAGTCTTCATAATCCTACTGATTCAAGAGGTAAGCGATATAATCCACCGAGGTACCGGAGGAAATAAGATACTGCACGACATCCTCCTCGGAGCTGCCTTCAATGGTATATAGGTCCATAGGAGCGTCGTCATAGATGGCGTAAGGATTGGTGACCGGAATGAGGTCGGCCATATAGTAGTCCTGCAGGCCGAACTCCGCCGGTGCGGAAGCCTGGTTCTGTCCAAGGAAGAAGTTTCCGACGAAAAACGCCATGAGCATGCACGCGGCGAGCGCGACATAAGGTCGCACCTTTGTCCAAAGCGGCACGGCGACAACCGGATCACGTACCTCCGTATGCTGCGAAGGTATGGCCTCGAGACGCTTCTGAAGCGAATCGAAATAGCCGTCCGGCACTTTGTAAATGTTGTTCATCTCTTTCATAACCGATCCTTAGACACGAATGACGGAAACAGGTTTAAAGTCAAACCGACATTTTCTCTTTCAATTCCTTTTTAATCTTCTCATAGGCAAAATGGTATGAAGCCTTGAGGGCTCCGACCGAAGTGCCCATGATCTCGGAAATCTCTTCATAGGAGAGTTCCTGATAGTATCTCATGCAGAAAACCGCCTTCTGCTTCTGGGGAAGCTTCTGGATGGCCTTGCTGAGTTCGAGTTCGACTTCATTGCCGTTGAACCAGGGGTCCTCGTCGACCTTGCGTTCGAGGCTGTCGGAGAGGCTCTCGAACGAGAGGGCCGAACGGACTTTCTGCTTGTTCAGGAAGTTCAGCGCCACATTGGTGGCGATCCTGTAGAGCCATGTAAAGAACTGCGCATCCCCCCTGAAGGAAGGAAGCGCAGTCCATACTTTCACGAAAATGTCCTGAAGGAGGTCATCGGTGTCCTCGTGGGAGCATACCAGCGAGCGGACGTGCCAGTATAGCCGCTCGCTGTAATTCTTGACGATCTCGTTGAACGCCCTCTGCTGCTGCCCGCCATGGTACAGCTCGAGGATCTCCTTGTCGGTCATTTACTTTCTTGCAATCGCTTTCTTTGCGGCTTCGACGATGTGCTCGGCATCCAGTCCGTAGGCCTTCATGAGCTCGGCCGGGGTACCGGACTGTCCGAACTTGTCGCCGCCGTTGACAAACTCCATCGGGGTGGGAGCCTTGCGGGCAAGGACGCCGGCGATGAGCTCGCCGAGACCTCCGTGCACGCTGTGCTCTTCAGCCACCACAACGGCCTTTGTCTTCAAAGCTGATGCCAGAACGGCCTCCTCGTCGAGAGGCTTGATGGTGGCGATGTCGATGATCTCGGCGCTGATGCCCTGCTCCTCGAGAGCCTTGCAGGCCTGGAGGGCCTCCCACACAAGGTGTCCGGTGGCGAAGACGGTCACGTCCTTGCCCTCCTCGAACACGATGGCCTTGCCGATCTCGAACTTCTGGTCCTCGGGGGTGAAGATCGGGACGGAAGGACGGCCGAAACGGAGGTATACCGGTCCGACATACTCGGCGGCGGCGATGGTCGCGGCCTTGGTCTGGTTGTAGTCGCAGGGGTTGATGACGACCATGCCGGGGAGAGCGCGCATGAGGGCGACGTCCTCCATGGTCTGGTGGGTCGCACCGTCCTCACCGAGCGTGATGCCCGCGTGAGAGGAAGCGATCTTGACATTGGTATGGCCATAGGCGACCTCCTGGCGGACCTGGTCGTACACGCGGCCGGTGACGAACTCTGCGAAGGAGCCGATGAAAGGGATCTTGCCGGTGAGGGCGAGACCGGCGGCGGCGCCGACCATGTTGGCCTCGGCGATACCGCACTCCACGAAACGCTCGGGGAACTCGGCTGCGAACTTCTCCATCTTGAGGGAAGGGAGAAGGTCGGCGGTCATGGCGACGACGGCGGGA
>JAFYZE010000280.1 GCA_017548805.1 Bacteroidales bacterium | reverse complement strand
GGTAGAAGGATGACGAAGGTAGGGCGGTATCCCTCAACTGGAGGGTGAGGGATGAGAGGGAAAGGTCGCAACCCTCACCCCAAGGTAGAAGGATGATAAGAAAAATGTTGAAAAAGTCAGTATCCTTCGACCGATGGTGGAAGGATGGTGAGGAAAACATGAAAACGCCTGTATCCTTCGACCGATGGTAGAAGGATGACGGGGAAAAGGCCAGGCGGGGGTAGAAAAGGATGGCGACGAAGAAGAGGCAAGCTAGAGAAGGAAGGCGACGAAGCCGAGGCCGGCGAGGAGGGAGAAGAGGAAGGAGCTGATGACGAGGAGGGGAAGCATGGGGTCGAGGGCGCGGCCTTCGCGCATCCAGACGCCGCGAAGGTGCAGCACGAAGAGCGGGAGCGTAAGCACGAAGAGGTAGTGCCAGATGCTGAAGAAGCGCAGGGCGCAGTAAGCCAGCATCGCGGCCCAGCCGAGCGCGATGAGCGCGGTCTGGTAGACGCGCGCCCGGCGCCCGCCCAGCTTGATCGCCACCGTCACGCGCGTCGCCGCGTCAGTCTGCATGTCGCGTATGTTGTTGACGTTCAACACGGCCACGCTGAAGCAGCCGATGGCAGCAGCCGGCAGGAGGATTATCCAGGAAGGGAACTCGTGCGCGCACAGGAAGTACCCGCCGCACACGGTCGCGATGCCGAAAAACATGAACACGAACAGGTCGCCGAGCCCGCGATAACCGTAGGGATTCTTGCCGAGGGTGTAATGCATCGCGGCCCAGATGGCGGCGGCTCCCAGTATCACGAAAGTCATCGGATGCCAGTCAAAGATCTTCCCGAAGGAAAACTTGATCATCAGCAGCCCGAACACGCAGCAGAAAGCCACCACGATGCCTATCAGCCGCTTCATCTCCGGCACCGTCATCTCCCCGTCCTGGATGGAATAATGTATCCCCTGACGGTCAGAAGTATCGGTCCCGTGAAGGGTATCTCCCAGCTCGTTGGAAAGGTTGGAAAGTATCTGTAAACAAACTGTCGTCAAAGCTAAAAAAACGACGGTCCAGGGGTCGATGCGGTAGTCGGCGGCGGCCAGGAAAACGCCCATGACTATGCCGGACAGCGAAAGCGGCAAAGTCCTCAGACGCATGGATTTAAGACAGGAGGAAAGGGTCATGGCAGCAGTGGTGTGGCTTTGACCCAGGCGATGTCATGGACCCGGGTCTTGGAGGGGTCGTATTTCTCGCCCTCGACATCAGGGATGGCGATGTAATAGGTCTTGCGGTCCTTGTTGACGAGCTTGGAATCGCGGAGCCAGAGATTGGCCCGCTTGAGGTCGGCGTAGGTGACGCCGTATTTCTCGGCAAATGCGGTCAGATCCTCAATCGGGCCGCTGACCTCCACCTCCTCGCGCGGCGGGATATTGGGGTAAAGCCCCTCGCGGGTGAAATAGAACCCGAAAGCTGAAGGATCCTCGAAATACATCTTGGCCGCCAGGATGCGGAACATGTAGCGCGAGGTCTCCTCGACCAGCCAGAGGTCCATTGCGGACTTCTGGTGCTGGTCGGCCAGGCGCTTGGTGATGTTGCCCTGGCCGGCGTTGTAGCTGGCGGCGGCGGTCAGCCAGTCCTTGTATTTGGCGTAAGCCTGCTTGAGGTATTTGCACGCGGCGAGCGTGGCCTTTTCAGTATTGTAACGCTCGTCTACTTCGTCATTTACGACGAGGCCGAAGCCCTTGCCGGTCTCCTTCATGAACTGCCAGAATCCCGCCGCTCCTGCCGTGGAGACGGCCTTGGGATCGACGTTGCTCTCAATCACCATCAGGTACTTGAGGTCGTCCGGCACTCCCCCGGCCCGCAGGAGCGGCTCGATCTGGGGGAAGTAGCGGTTGGCCCGCTTGATCATGAGCGTGGAGTTGGTGTGCGAATAGCAGAAGGCTATTAGCTCGCGGTCCATACGCTCGCGAAGGTCAGCCCTGTCGAAGCGGACGGTATCGCCCGCGAAGACTATGTAATCCGGCACCCGGGGCTGGGCGGCGGAGGTGATGCAGAGGAGGAAAAGCGCCGCCAGAGCGGCGTAAATCTTGGTCGTGAGTTTCATAGTGTCAATCCGGATGGGTTTGTACAAATTTACGCATTTTCTTCGTATATTGCAGCAAATATCTAACTGCAGGATTATGAAAAAAGCACTCTTCATCGGCGGTACGGGCACCATCAGCACCGCCATCACCCGTAAAGTAGCAAAGGACGGCGAATGGGAGCTCTGGCTCCTCAACCGCGGCAACCGCTCGGACATCCTCCCGAGGGAGGTCAAGACCATCCAGGCCGACATTTCCGACGAGGAGGACGTCGCGCGCAAGCTCGAGGGGACCGAATGGGACTGCGTCTGCGACTTCATCGGATTCGTCCCCGAGCAGGTCGAGCGCGACTACAGGCTCTTCAACGGCCGCACGCGCCAGTACATGTATATCAGTTCCGCTTCCGCCTACCAGAAGCCGGCTGCCAGCCCGTACATTACCGAGGGCACTGCCCTCGCCAATCCCTACTGGGAGTACTCCCGCAACAAGATTGCCTGCGAGGAGTTCCTGATGAAGAAATACCGCGAAGAGGGCTATCCCGTGACGATCATACGCCCGAGCCACACCTACGACGAGCGTTCCGTGCCCCTCGGGGTGCACGGTCCCAAGGGCTCGTGGTCGGTGATCAAGCGCATGCTCGAGGGCAAGCGGGTCATCGTCCACGGCGACGGAACGTCACTCTGGACGATGACGCACAATTCCGATTTCGCCAAGGGCTTCACCGGGCTGATGGGCAATCCCCACGCCATCGGAAATGCCTTCCAGATCACCAATGACGAGAACCTCACCTGGAACCAGATCTACTCCACGATAGCCGATATCCTCGGCGTGGAGTTCAGGCCGTATTATGTTGCCTCTGAGTACCTTGCGGCCGTCAGCGACTACGACTTCCTCGGAAGCCTCGTCGGCGACAAGGCATGCACGGTGATATTTGACAATTCAAAACTGAAGAGGGCTGTGCCTGGCTTCCAGCCGACGGTGCGCTTCGAACAGGGCATACGCGCCACCATCGAAAACGTGCTGGCGCATCCTTCACTGCAGGTGGAGGATCCGGAGTTCGACGCGTGGACCGACAGGGTGATCGACGCGCTGGAGGAGGCTAAGAAGAAGATATAGGGGCGGCCGCCGCCGGAGCGCTTTGCGCTACTGGCGGCCGCGCTCTTCCGCCCTTGCGGCATTGTAGCACTGGCGGCAGAGAGGCTCGTAGACATCCTTCTCGCCGAGTTCCACGAGGTTGGTACTCGCCGAGAGGCGGTGCGAGTGGTTGGCCAGGGCGCCGCACTTGACGCAGATGGCGTGGACCTTCTGGACGTCCTCGGCGATGGCCATGAGGGACGGCATAGGCCCGAACGGCTTGCCGAGGAAGTCGGTGTCCAAGCCCGCGATGATGACGCGGACGCCGCGGTTGGCGAGGGTCTGGACGACTTCGACGATGCTGTCGTCGAAGAACTGCGCCTCGTCGACACCCACGACCTGGACGTCGTCTGCGATGCCGAGCATCTTGACGGGAGCGTCCACCGGCGTCGACGTGATGCTGTGGAGGTCGTGCGAGACGACATCGACATCGGAGTAGCGGTTGTCAATCGTCGGCTTGAAGATCGCTATCTTCTGGTTGGCGAACTGGGCGCGTTTGAGACGGCGGATGAGCTCCTCGGTCTTACCTGAGAACATCGATCCGCAAATGACTTCTATGCAGCCGGATTTTATTGTATTTTCTGAAAACATTTGTGTACATTTGTGGTTAGTGTAATGCAAATATAACAAAATTGCCTTATGGAAAAAAGCCGCTCAGAGATTTTGTCCGAGATTCAGGAAACGCTGGCCTCCCTCAAGGCCAGGATTGCGGAGCTGGAGGAACGGTTAGCCGGGCTGGAGGAGGCCGCGGAGGCCGCTCCGGAGCAGGTCGAAGTGCCTGAGCCGGAGCCCGTTGCGGCGCCCGAGCCGGCACCGGACGAGGCCGCGCCCATCGACATCTCCCTGGATGTGGACGATGTCGATTTCGCGCCGGCGGAGCCGGAGCCCGTGCCGGAAGTCAAGCCAGAGGCTATTCCTGAGGAAACTGAACCTGAGGAAGAGTTACTCATGGACGGTCCGGCCCGGACCAACATCAACGACAGGCAGGGCCGCAATGTCCGCAAGGCAGTCATGGACGTAGTCGGTCAGAAGCTGGCCTGGAAGACAGCCATGCCGGGCACCCCGGTCAAGAATGTCATCAGCGCCATTTCCCTCAACGACCGCGTCCTGTTCATCAATACGCTTTTCAAGGAGGATCCGATGGCGTTCCAGGAGGCGATAGCGGCTTTCAACGGCATGTCCTCCTTTGATGAGGCCGAGGAGTACGTCAGGACCAATTATCC
>JAFYZE010000279.1 GCA_017548805.1 Bacteroidales bacterium | reverse complement strand
GCCATCATCAACTATACTTCGGGCACTACCAGCGCTCCCAAGGGTGTCATGCTGCAGTACAAGGCCCTCAGCACTTCCATCGATTTCGCCATCCGCTACATTCCCGCAGGCAAGAAGGACAGCATCGTCTCTATGCTCCCCATGGGCCATATCTACGGAATGGTGTTCGAGTTCCTGTATCCGCTCTGCAGCGGCGTGACGGTCTATTATCTGGGCAAGACTCCTGCGGCTTCCACGCTGCTCAAGGCCATGGCCGATGTCAAGCCTTACATCGTCATTACCGTTCCGCTCGTCATGGAGAAGGTCTACAACAACTCCATCAAGCCAGTGCTTTCCAAGTGGTATATGAAGGTCCTTACCTCCATTCCTGGCGTGAAGAAAGTCATATACAAGGCCGTGGTGGACAAGCTTAAGGCTGCTTTCGGCGGCAATGTCCAACAGTTCATCATGGGCGGCGCAGCCCTCAATCCCGATGTCGAGAAGGCTTTCAAAAAGATGGGTCTTCCTTACAGCGTCGGCTACGGCATGACCGAGGCCGCCCCTCTGCTCGCTTTCTCCAACTGGTGGCTGTATGTCCCCGGCTCATGCGGCAAGCATGTCGACTCCGCCGAGGTCCGTATCGATTCCCCCGATCCGGAGCATGTCATCGGTGAGATCCAGGCCAAGGGTTCCAATATCTGCATGGGATATTTCAACAATCCCGCCGCATCTCAGAACGCCTTCACCGAGGACGGATTCCTCCGTACAGGCGATCTTGGCATCATGGACAAGGACGGCAATGTCTTCATCAAGGGACGCTGCAAGACCATGATCCTTTCCGCCAACGGCCAGAACATCTTTCCCGAAGAGCTTGAGGCCGTCCTCAACTCCATCGACTTCGTCGGTGATTCGGTAGTAGTGGACCGCAACGCCAAGCTCGTCGCCCTCATTACCCTTGACAAGGAAGCCATCAAGCGCGCCGGTCTTGACGACGCCTCCGTGGCCGAGCTTCCCGAGAAGATCCGTGTCAAGGCCAACAGGGTACTGCCGGTCTACAGCAAGATAACCAAGATAGAGGTGAAGACCGAGCCGTTCGAGAAGACTCCCAAGGGGAGCATCAAACGCTTCCTCTACTCATAGGGTACCGGTTTGTATATGAACGAACTTGAAAAAACCAGGAAAAGGATAGGCGTACTTGACGCCGAAATGGCACGCATCTTCGTCGAGCGAATGAAGCTCGTCGAAGATGTAGCCGCATATAAGAAGGACAACGGACTTCCCGTTCATGATCCCGTCCGTGAAGCAGCAGTGCTTGAACGCAACCTGCAGTTTGTAGACGATCCCGTGCTTAGGGAGTACTATACTCCCTTCATAAAGGGGATGATGGGTTATGCTTCCGCATACCAGGAGCGTCTGCTCGAGGGCATGAAGATCGCCTACTGCGGCGTTCCGGGCGCTTTTGCGCATATTGCCGCGCGCCGGCTCCATCCTACGGCCAAGCTGGTCCCTTACCAGGATTTCGAGTCGGCCTACAAGGCTTGCGAGAACGGAGAGGTGGATGCTTCCATCCTTCCCCTCGAGAACAGTTTTGCCGGCGAGGTAGGCAGCGTCATGGACATGGCTTTCTCCGGAAGCCTGTATGTCAACAATATGATAGACATCGAGGTCTGCCAGAATCTTCTGGGCATCCCCGGGGCTGCCAGAGAGGGTGTGAAAGAGGTTGTGAGCCACCAGCAGGCACTGTCTCAGTGCTCCCGTTATATCCGCGAGCATGGCTTCAAGGTGACGGAGGTGTCCAATACCGCATTGGCGGCGCAGCGCGTCGCCGAGCTTGCAGACCCTTCGGTCTGCGCCATCGCTTCTTCCGAGGCGGCTTCACTGTACGGGCTTGAGGTACTGGAGCACCATGTCAACAGCAGCAGCTCCAACACCACCCGTTTCGCCACTTTCAGCCGCAGTCGCAACATGCCGTCGGGCAAGGGACACATGGATGAGCATTTCATCCTTGTGTTCACCGTCCTGAACGAGGCCGGTGCCCTTGCCAAGACCCTGAACATCATAGGTTCGCACGGCTTCAACATGTGCAATCTCCACAGCCGTCCCATGAAGGAACTCATGTGGAACTACTATTTCTTCGTCGAACTCGAAGGCAATGTCAACACTCCGGATGGAGAGGACCTGCTCCTTCAGCTCGGCACGGTATGCGAGAAACTCAAGCTTCTTGGAACATACAGGCGCGATACCTATACGGGAGAGGAAGAGTGATGTTGGACAAGGACAGCAAGATACTCATAGTCGGCCTGGGACTGATAGGCGGCAGCTATGCGGAGGGGCTTACCAAAGCCGGCTTCGAGGTGGGAGCCGTAACGAGGTCCCGTGAAAGCATCGACTATGCCTTGTCCAAGGGCATCATAGCAAGCGGCACCAACGAAGTCACCCGGGAGTATGTGTCCCGTTTCGACATAGTCGTCTTTGCGCTTTATCCCCATGTGTTCCTTTCCTGGCTGGAAAAGTATCAGGATTTCATAAAGCCGGGAGCCTTGCTGACGGATGTCACGGGAGTGAAACGGTCTGTGGTGTACAAGGTCCAGGAAATGCTCAGGGACGACCTTGAGTTTGTCGGAGCGCATCCGATGGCCGGCCGGGAGGTCTATGGAGTGAAAAATGCGGACTGCTCCATTTTCAAGGGCGCCAACTATATCGTCACCCCCACGGAGGCCAACACTGAAAGTGCCATCATTGCCTGCGAGGACCTTGGCCGCGCCTTGGGCTTCGGATGCATCAGCCACCTGTCTCCGGAGGAACATGACGAGATGATAGGATTCCTCAGCCAACTCACGCACTGCATTGCGGTGGCGCTCATGAACAGCAAGGAGTCCAGGCATCTCGCCGACTTTACCGGCGACTCTTTCAGGGACCTTACCCGCATCGCCCGGATCAACGACGGGATGTGGAGCGAACTTTTCCTTCTCAACAGGGATGAACTGCTCTCACAGATGGACCTTTTCATCGGCAAGTTCGGTGAGCTCAGGGATGCCCTGGCTGCAGGTGACATGGAGAAAATGCGTGAAATGATGAGGATTTCTACGGAAAGGCGCTCATATTTTGACAAAAAGTAGCATATGAACATGATATTCAACCGGGAGCTTTTCACTCCCCAGGAGATAAAGGAGATGTATCCGGCCTCAGAAGAGGGGCTCGAAGCCAAGAAACTCAATGACAAGGAAATACGCGACGTGCTAAGTGGCGCTTCGGACAAGCTGATCCTTATCATCGGCCCATGCTCCGCAGACCGCGAGGATGCCGTTCTCGACTATATCGGCCGCCTTCGTCCCGTTCAGGAAATGGTCAAGGACAAGATAGTTATCATACCCCGTATCTATACCAATAAGCCCCGCACCACCGGTGCCGGCTACAAGGGCATGCTTCATCAGCCCAATCCCGTCGCCAATCCGGATATCCTCAAGGGACTGATGTCTATCCGCAGGATGCATGTGCGCGCAATGAACGAATTCGGTTTTTCCTGCGCCGATGAGATGCTCTACCCTGAGAACCACCATTTCCTTTCTGACCTGATCTCCTATGTCGCAGTCG